>DASVBA010000066.1:0-7549 GCA_036376095.1 Chryseolinea sp. | reverse complement strand
GCTAAAAAACTCGAGGTACGCCCCTAATCTGGCCTACACATTTTTGATGGCTTCTATAACTTGTGTATTGAATGTTGACGTGTGTTTATCTGAGGCTGTCTTTTTAACGACCGTCAATAATCCCTGCTTCGCGACACGCTTTGGGCGGGCAAAGCAACAAAACAACAATCAACGCTCAACGAATAGTAAGGCACGGAATTAGGTTCTCAAAGACAGGACCAGCTGTAAAGGATTCAAATCACAAATCACAAATCACAAATCACAAATCAATAATCAATAATCAATAATCAATCAATAGTCAACCGTACAGCAATCAACGCTCAACGAAACAATCAATAATCAACAATACAATAATCAATGCTCAAGTATAGTAGGGCACGGAATTAGGTTTTGCGGAAGTCTTTCAACGACACACCCACCTGACTGCTCCAGATTCTTCGAAGGTGTCGCACGCTTTGAAAGCCGCAAAGAGATGAGATCTTGTCCATGGTATAGGATTTATTGTGGATGAGCGTGCGGGCCAGCTCGACTTTAACAGCGTTCTTGAATTCGATGATCGTATGTCCTGTTGCACTCTTGAACGACCGCGTAAGGGTCCGGACACTAGTATTACCGATGGCAGCGAGTTCCTCCAGGCCGGGATTTTTAGCGGGATTCGAAATGATGTAATCCTGAACCTTATGTACAGACGGATTAAAGTGCGTTCTGTAGTCGAGGTAGATGGTCTGCTGATGATCCATGTTATTACGGCGCATATACACGACTATTTCACGGGCTACCTTTGCGGGAAGTACAGGGCCGTGCCGAGCCTCGAGGATGGACAACGCCATATCAATTCCGGATGTCATACCAGCGCTGGAAAATATATTACCGTCCTGAACGTATAGCGT
Organism: Chryseolinea sp.; assembly: GCA_036376095.1. Lineage (GTDB taxonomy): Bacteria > Bacteroidota > Bacteroidia > Cytophagales > Cyclobacteriaceae > Chryseolinea. Next base: position 6,659 of record DASVBA010000066.1, on the reverse strand, counting down.
ATCCGTTTGAACATTCGCCAGTGGGAAATGCTGTACCATGTAGTCGATGCATTTCCAGTGCGACGTACATTTTTTCCGGTCAAGCAATCCGGAAGCAGCAAGCACAAGTGAACCTGTGCATACACTCGCTATCTGAACACCGTTTGCAAGATTCTCCCGCAGCCACGGCGAGATAGTCCTTATTTCATTGCGCAGTAGGCCCTCCGTGAAACTTTGGAAATCTATCCCAGGTATAAAAATAAAGTCCCCTTTCTTAAGGCTGATCCCCTGGAAAGGCTCCAGGCCGCCAAGGGAAAGCCCCTGCTCCGACATCACCTGATCGCCAATTCCACAAAACCTAACTCGGTATGGAACGGACCCCAGCTTTGAGGCCTCATAAAATACCTGAACCGGCCCGGCGAGATCCATCAAGTGAACTCGTGGAAACAATAGGAAACAAACGACGGTCTCGGTTTGCATGGGGTACGATGGTCAAATAGGGGACATTTAAGGCCAAACTAAACACCGCTAAAATTTCGCCATTAATTTAGAAAATAATTTCAAAAGGTAACTATCAAGTACTGGTATAGGACAAATTAGGTCAACAGTTAAAAGAAAAAAATTATGAAGTATTGTCATCAAACATTGTCATGCTTTCTGTTAATGGGAGCTATGTTCTTGCTAATGATTCGCGCGGAAGCGCAACAGAAAGAGAGATATTCCGTCGCCATATTTCTCTACGATGGCGTGGAGCTACTTGACTTTGCGGGCCCGGGAGAGGTATTCAGTGCCGCGGGCTTCCAGGTTTATACCATGTCGGTGGAAGGTAAAGAGATCCTTTCGCAGGGATTCGTTAACGTGAAACCACAATACTCCATCGGGAATGCGCCGAAGCCGGATATTATTGTCTTTCCAGGCGGCGGTGCAGGCGCACCGTCAAAAGATCCGCGCGTCATTGATTGGCTTAAATCCAATGTTACCACAGGCTCGATGGCAATGTCCGTATGCACGGGAGCACAAATACTGGCTAAGGCCGGTCTGCTGGAGGGATACAACGTCACGACCTTCCACAATTTTATAGATGGCTTGCAGGCAATGCTTCCCAATTCCAAAGTGTTGCGTGATACACGTTTTGTGGACAATGGTATAGTGGTAACAACGGCTGGGGTATCTGCTGGAATTGACGGAGCTCTTCACCTTGTTTCGCGAATAAAGGGACTCGAAGCGGCCAAAGCGACAGCGTATTACATGGAATACGACAAATGGAAACCCGAAGAAGGTCGGATCGACTACAAAAACGAAACCCTCGAAAAACTTAAAGCCGGCACCACCCTTGACAATGAAAACAGATCACAACATGGCGTCATTGGCACATCGTCCGTTCCTTTTGAGGGCGAAATAATAAATCTTGCATCTTCTATGACTGGCAAAGGTGACTACAACGGTGCGCTGAAGGTGCTCGAAGCTGGTATTAAATGGTATCCCAATTCTTTTCTCTGTTACCGTGAGTTGTCGAGAGTATATTCCAAACTTGGTAAAAGCGCACCGCCCGATGAAGAAACCTTCGTCAAGTTGATTGAAGAAGGGAAAGTAGAGGAAGCAACGGCCGTTTATGACAAAACACTGCGCCAGTTTCCGGGGTGGATACTGTTTGATGAGAGCAATATCAACATGATCGGCTATCACATTATGGCAAAAGGTAACTATGATTATGCCATTAAAGTGTTTCAGCTAAACACAAAAGCATTCCCAAGGTCAGCAAATGCATTCGACAGCCTGGGCGAAGCATACATGAATGGAGGCTATAAAAAGGAGGCCATTACAAGTTTCCAGAAGTCGCTTGAAATGAATCCTTCCAATCACAACGCCAAAGAAATGCTGGCAAAGTTGAGGTGATGGGTTATGAGTTATGAGTTTGTTGTGTGGGCGAGTGTGCGGGTGCGAGGGTGTGAGGGCGTGAATCTAATTTTGTTTCACTGCCCTTATTACGCTATTGCCACTTTCCGTCATGAAAACATTGCCCTCAGAATCGACAGCTACTCCCTGCGGCGAGGATAACCTGGCGTCGACAGCAGGTCCGCCATCTCCGCTGTAACCCGCTATCCCAGCCGTCCCCGCCAACGTGTTTATGACCCCCGTCGCTTTAGTGATCTTGCGGATCACGTGACTTCCCTGGTCTGCGATGTAGACATCACCAAGCTCATCGACAGCTACCCGCGACGGAGCATAAAGTTTTGCATGCACTGCCTGCTTTCCGTCGCCGTCATAACCCCATTGACCTGTTCCGGCAATTGTAGTAATGATCCCTGTCGAGGCATCGACTTTTCTTATTGCGTTGTTGCCAGAATCAACGATATATAGATTCCCCACATTATCAAGCGTAACACCCTGGGGCGTATCGAGGTAGGCATCGATAGCCAGGCCGTGATCACCGGCGAAACCTGTATGATCTGGCCCGCTTCCCGCCACCGTTGTGATGATCCCAGTGCCGGCAGCGATTTTCCTGATAACAGCATTCTGCGAGTCAACCACATAGATATTATTGTCCTTGTCCACTGCTACGTCATAAGGTCCATACAACTGTGCATCTTTTGCTAAAGCGCCGTCGCCCGTGTAACCATAACTGTCAGGACTTCCTGCGATCGTGCTAATTATTCCTGAGGCTGATATTTTTCTCACAACGTTGTTACCCGTGTCTGCAACATAAATATTGCCAGCTGCGTCAACGGCTACGCCATACGGCGATCTCAGATGCGCGTCTATCGCAGGCCCGCCGTCTCCTTTTGAAGGCGTGGGATCAATTACATTGAATCCCAGAAACGTACCTGCAACGGTCGAGATAATGCCTGAAGTCCGGTCAATCTTGCGTACAACATTTGCAGCGCCATCAACAAAATAGATATTACCAGATGGATCGACAGTGATACCAGTAACAAATCCAAGGTTAGCCGACAATGCAGGGCCACCATCGCCACTACAGTCGAATTCGCCTGCGATACCCGCGATAGTAGTAATGTTGCCCGTCTCAACGGATGGCTCCGGATCAGACTCCGAACATGCCAATACGAATAAGAACGCCGTAGATAACGCGGCTTTTAATAGTCTTCTCAAGAAAACTAATGATGCGGTTGAGATTTTCATTTTTTAGAGATTAACTCTATCGTAACTGACAAGATCTCTAAAAGATACACCAACGATCAGTGTATTTTTTTTTGCAGCTTAATGCTGGTTGTCATTAGTGGAAATCGAAAGTCCGGACAAAGTCCCTGTTCGGAAGGTCATCGTGGCAACTTGTACATGAGTTTCCTTTTGCTGCAATACTGATAAATACGCCTCCATCTGGCTTATACTCCGCCCACAACCAGCCGTTCGCAGCATTTACATCGGACGGCGTTTTTTTCATAACAGCAAGAACAGTGAGTGCATTGTTAACGTAAACTTCTTTCACAATAACCGATCCGTTCATAAATACTCCGCCATCAGGAAGTTCGCCTGTTGCGTCTAACGACGATAATGCTTCTTCATTGAATCTTAATTTAAAATTACCATGAGGGCTCGCACTCGCAGGGGATAGAAGGGTTCCACCCTGATAATATTCGAAGCCTGCTTCATTTATTTCTTCAAATATACTTGCATCTGTAAATGCTGAAGATGAAGGCGGGTCGAGCTCATGATACACGCATGAGATCATTGGAAGAAACGTTAATCCCGCAAGGATCAAATAGATTGAAATTTTCATTTAGACCAAAAAACAATAAAAGCTTCAAACGATTTGTCGGACATAAGACAATAGCTCTGTTTTTTAATCGTGGCCGAGTATTTTTTTTGGAATAGCATTGATTTTTTCGACGCTCAGGTTCCTATAAAAAAGTTCCGCTCCCTCAGACTGCAGCTGGATCTTGCCACTCGTCAGAGCGGTTTCGGAACCATCCTGCAACTGACGTGAGTTGTATAGCACCATAGTAACTTTCCCGTTTACAACGTGAACGCTGGTATCACCAAAGCAGTAGAGGTCAATCACATTCCATTGTCCCGTTGGTTTTTCACCATCAGGGTTCTTAGTACAGTTTCTTCCATTAGGACCCTTCTCGCTAAAAGGCATCAACGGACTGCCTGGAGTGTAGACGAATTTTTTGTCTCCGACTTTAACGGCCGGCACATCCGCAACACCGCCAGCTACTCCCCAATAATCACCACAATCTCCTTCCTGAATCTGAAACTCCTGCGATCTCATCCAGAATCCACCATCGGCACCATGTGGGCCAACAGCGTGATACAACAAGCCACTATCTCTTTTGGCATTTCGTTTCGGGTGCCATTTCAATTTTCCCCATTTGAATTCAAGCCGCAGGTGATAATTCTTGTATTCGTTGATGGTTGAAATCCCTCCAAAACGTTCCCCAGAAACGCGTAATGCGGGCTTTCCATCTTCATTCACAACTGAAAATACTTTTAATGGATCGTAGTTAAGACCGAGGGGCTCGCCGACAAATTTTTTAGAAATCGTATCGAACGTTCGTCCGAGATAAACATCCCATCCGGTGAGATCTTTACCATTGAATAGTGGTGTTGGACGAACAGAAGATTTAATCGAACCCGTACAAAGCAGAGCAACAATTGCCATTAATGGAATCGTACGTTGTCTCATAGTATAGGACTTGTTTAAACAAGTTAGAACTTTTCCAAGACATCGCGATGAAATTCTTTAGAAGCTGTTGGCCTCCACCAGGTTGGGTGGTTTTCAGTTTTTGATCTACGAAATGTTAGAATCGATGTAAAAAAAAGAGCACCTTTCAGTATATTTGCTGCAGCCGCTTGGCTGATTGTTGCCTGTTATTTTTCCAAGACCCACCTCTTTAGTGCAGCAATACAGGATCGTCGCTTAATCGTTGGTTATTATATGCATTGTGATTTGTCCGTGATAAAAAAGGTCTGTCTTGTCTTCCTTCTTATCCCCTCTGCGTTGTTCGCTCAAGATTACCGACCGGGATATATTATTAAAAATAATATGGACTCGGTCAGGGGATTTATTGAGTACGCAACAGAGAAAAAGAATTCAAAATATTGCCAATTCCGCGACACCCGGCGTGGAAGAACCACGAGGTTCTCACCGCAAGAGCTGAACGCTTACGGCTATTATGGCGACAGCCAGTACGAATCGATAAGTATTCCCGGAGAAACATCTCCTGAAAGGGTATTTGTCAAGATCATAACCAAGGGACCGATGCATTTATATAAGTATCAAAAGCAGTTCCTGGTAAAAAAGGATTCATTGATCTTGCTGCCAACGCCTAAAAGCAAGGTAATCGAAACTGAAACAGGCCAGAAGGCACAGAATGACTCCCGTTATAAAGGGCTGTTGAATTTTCTGTTGGCCGACTGCAAACTGTCCGCAGATGAAACCCGGTACACTGAACCTGATATTACAAACCTTATTAACAATTACAACCGATGCAAGGGCTCCGAACCCCTTTACAAAAAACCGAAGCCCGTTTTTAAGATCAACTATAACATTTCCGCCGGCTATAACAGTTCTGAAATGACAGTAGATCTGCCCGAACCTTTTGCGTTCGACAAAAGCAATACTATTGTTGGAGGCATAGGGGTGGATCTTTCCTCTCCGAGAATCTTTGACCGCATCTTTTTCACCATTGACGTATGGTATGTACAAAATTTCTATCAGGGCTACTACAGGCGGCAAGAAGGAAGTGATATCCTTCACAATGACGTCCATGCCGAATTCGCTTCTATAAAGATCCCGTTAGGATTCCGCTACAACTTTCTAAAAGATGTAAATACACCATACATCAAGGGCGGCCTGGTCATAAGTCAGCTGATCGGCCATACATTTGAAACGATAGAGGAAAGACAAACTACTTATGGACAGGTAGTCACCACACAATTTGATGGTACGGATGATCTGCAGAACTCTCCAAAGGGAATCTGGTTTGGTGTTGGCTACAATCGAAAGGTCACGAGGAACTTACAGCTCATTGTCGAATTCAGGTACGACCAAGGTGAAGGTTTTATCGGAACCCCTATCCAACAGTTCTCGAAAGTAAAGAATTACAATTTTTTGTTAGGCATAAGATTCTAAGAAGATGAAAACGAGATTTTTTCACCTGGCGATCCTGTTATTTTTACTTGGTTGTACTGAAGAAGAAACCACACCGAGAGAATATCCCCGGGTAAGCACCGTTGAGGCAGTAGAAATCACCAGCGATGGAGTCACATTCAAGGGAGAGATTATCTTCTCAAATGTTGAAATAAAAGATCATGGATTTGTTTGGTCCGACGTTCTTGGACCTTTGTTGTCTTCAGCGAATAAGATCTCACTCGGTACAAAAACCGGTATCGGACCATTCGAAGCCAGGGGCGAGCGAAGCCTGGAGGCCGGAAAGAAATATTACATGCGGGCGTATGCTGTAAGTGATGAGTTCGTGGTTTACGGCAATACGATCGAATTTATGAGTCTTGGAGGAAAGGCTCCCGTCGTCAAGGACTTTTTTCCGACAACAGGTACTTGGAGCGATACCATCACGATTGTAGGCGAAAATTTCAGCGATCAGCACAGAACGAATGTCGTTAAGTTCGGTCAGAATAGTGCAGCTGTTTTTAGATCGAAAAAGGACACTTTGCTTGCTATCGTGCCTGGGGACCTCAGCACATACCAGACCAAG
>DASVBA010000057.1:0-2822 GCA_036376095.1 Chryseolinea sp. | reverse complement strand
GACATCCTTTTGTGAGGATAGAGCGTGATCAAGCTTTTAAGCCAATACAACGTCCAGCCTGTCCGTGACAAACAAACTATCACACCCAGGAAATAGACTAACAATATGGTCTGAAGAAACAATCTGCTCCAGTCGAATGGTGCATTTAGTTTTGATTGATCCTTTTCTTCTGTCGAAAGCACATTGCTATAGTACTCCAGATCCCACGAAGCCATTGCCTCATAGTATGACATCCTGAATTTGCTGATCTCGTCGATCGATCGCCCGGCTGCTGATTCCCCGATAGGCGCGAATTGAAAACTCAACAACGGATACGTTAATGAAAACGCTAAAATCCCGAGGAGGAAAAAACGGTTGAGGCTGAAGAATATCTCTGTCCTCAAAAGCAAAACATAGATGAGGTAGAAGAATGCCAGGACGGCACTCGACTCCAGCAAGTACATCGCGAGCTTACCCATTTTTCTGCGATTTCAGTTCTTCCAGCATTTTCATTACTTCGTCAAGTTCCTTCTCATCCAGCTTTTTACTTTCAGAAAAAAAACTGACTACTTCGGTGAGGGAGTTGTTGTAATAGTCCTTCACCAACCTGGACAACTGCCCCTTACTGTATTCTTCTTTCGTGATCAAAGGGTGATACTCGTACGTATTACCGTAGGCCTTGAAACCCACGATTTCCTTTTGGACCAAAACCCTTACGATGGTCGAAACAGAATTGTAAGGTGGCTTCGGGTCGGGGTAGTGTTCGATAATATCCTTGATAAAACCCTTACCTATTCCCCAGAGGATCTTCATGATCTTCTCTTCAGCCTTTGTGAGCGTTACCATTGCTTTTAAGATTGTTGATCAGCTGTACAATAGTACAACTTAGTTTTAAGTTTACAAACTTATTTATAAGTTATTTTACTTAAACTTAAGGTAGCGGCCGAACATGCACAGCCATCTGGTTGTTATTCAGTGAGTTGAATGATTATCAAGACAGCGCGATGCGAGGGTGTGTATTACTTATATCCCGACATACCAAGCCCATCCGCTGTCGCCAAGATCCATAAATTCATCCGTGACCACGATGCGCTCAAGGTATTTCATGCTCTTGTAGCCAACCTGTGTTTCTACGCGTAATCGAAGTGGCGCTCCGTGCGGAACGAGCAGGTCCTTTCCGTTCATTCCATAAGCCAGGATAGTCTGAGGATGGAATGCATCCATCAGGTCGATGCTATCAATCCATCCATCATAGGTATAGAAATTTACAAAGCGGGCCGTGGGCATGATGCCCGCGTTGTTAAGAACGATGCTTAGCGGCACGCCGATCCATTCGGCAATAGCGGTCCATCCCTCCTCACAGGTATGGCGTGTGATTTGTTTTTTTGCGGGAAAATTATGAAGGTCAGAAAGGGAGTATGTCCCCGGTCGGGCTACACGTCCCTCCACGCTTAACTTCCAGTCGGAAAATGAATTTTTTAGGAACCGGCCATACGGCTCACTTACCGTGTACGTCCTTGCCGGATCGGAAGGGTTTGTTGTGCCTGTGGCGGGAAACGAAGATATGTCACCACGGTTGTATTCTTTAACTAACGATTGACCCGGAAGCAATGCACGGTGGGCTGTGTATGTGAGCACATCACCCATCCGAAGGAGATTGCCGTACGTCGGCGGCAAAGGTTTCGTACAGCCTGGCAGCAGCAGGCTTCCCAAGGACGTTAGCCCCGTAAGTATTGCTGTGCGTCTTGTGACAAGTTTACTTTTATTCATATCACTTACCGATTGTCATCGCGCGTAGTTGTTCCTTGAATCCGGTTATTATTATCATCATCACATGCACCAACAGGAAAAGCTCAAGCGCAATTGATGCAAGGAAATGTATCGTGCGGGCGGACTGTGCACCGAAAAATATCTTCAGGAGAAATGGATAAGCGGCGGTAATGGCCGGTGACATCGTCAAACCAGTCAGAGCAATCAATGGTAACAGAAAGAAGATTACAAAAAGATAACTCCACTTTTGAACGACGTTGTATTCAGCGCCTGAAAAAAATTGCATCCGAAGATGACGAATGATATCGCTGAGAAAAAACCTCCACGAAAATTCCCTTCCTTTAGGAAAGATCCGATTCCGGAAGTGCCCGGTCACAATACCTGTGATCACGTAAATCACTCCGGCGACCACTAATATCCACGCAGCCAGGAAGTGCAGACTCCGCCCCCATCCGTTCTCATTAAAGATTTCATACGTACGGCTGGCAGTAACGGGAGCACCGGCCTCTTTGAAGAATGAAGCATTACCCTCCCAACCGCCATGTTTATAGTTTCTACTGATTGGTAACTCGATCAATGCTGGCGTAAGATCGTTACCAACATCGCCCCAGTATAATCTTGGGTGACACATCAGAATCACGACACCGGTGTACGCGAGCGCGAGAAAACTAAATGTTATTACCCAGTGAGAGATCCTAACCCACCACCTATGTCGAATAGCCTGGACTGAATTGTCTGGAGAGGTCATGGGCGGAGAGTGGTTTAGGTAATTAAATGTACGTTAAAAGCTGCAGAGTTGAAATGTGGCACTTACAGTAAGAAGCGCAGAGGTTTGCGTCGCCTAAGATATCGGTTTGAATTTGAACCGTTCGGAATTTTTACAGGGGACTTTCAATTTTACGGTCACGATGGATCTGAGTCCACACAAAACGACTTTAATACACCCGTTGTTGCCCCCAGCGTTTGTGCATAAGTAGTATTTTTTATCCATAGTCTTTGATATCTAGCTTAACTGAGGAATTAATTCGCTTAATTTTATTCATTAATCTATCCTTTGATGAGCTGTCACCAAT
>DASVBA010000043.1:0-5822 GCA_036376095.1 Chryseolinea sp. | reverse complement strand
GACTTGACCACCATCTAACAAAACTGCCACCTATAGTTAACCCCGCCTTCAGGCTGGGGTTAACGGAGAAGACGAAGACCGGGCTTTAGCCCTGACCTGCGCACGCTTTCGGCGATAACAATGTAATCAATGTTCATGGTGGTGTTGCTGCCGGATTCGTCCGGTAGGGAAAGGGTGGTGTGCAAAGGAAGCTCGCGGTCCGCAGCGAAGCGCGTTGTTCAGGGCTAAAGCCCTTCGTTACTTGCTGACTTTATCCCCCAGCCTAAAGGCTGGAGTTAACAATTTGAGTGTCGCTCGCGTAGATGGTATTGGTATTTTGGCACGACCACTAAGGTCGCTTGTGGGCTCGGCTGACAATTAGTATTCTGTCGAGACGGCAGAGAGGACACTTGACCTCTATCTAACAAAATTCCTTCTATCGGACAATATAACTGTAGAAATACAGTCATTGATTCAAATAAGAGGGACCGACATTCAAGACCACTGTCATAAAACTGCCACTATCGTTAACCCCAGCCTTCAGGCTGGGGTAACGGAGAAGACGAAGACCGGGCTTTAGCCCTGACCTGCGCACGCTTTCGGCGATAACAAACAATCTCTGTTCACGACGATGATACTATCTATCTCCGAGGGTGTGCAATCAACCCTTCTATAATAAGGAATTGCGCAGAGATGTAGGTGCTCATTATAAGCAACCCGGAATGAGGTAATGGACTTAAAAATTTGTTGAAGGCAAGAAGAGAATCGGAAACCATAAAAAACATTGCGCCGACAAAAACGAACCAAAAGCTGACAGCACTAGTACGACCCAGGCGGAACAAAGCATTGAGAACCATGACCACAAGAACAAGCGCATAAACAATCACCGGGAACTTCAGAGCGCCAAGAACAGGGTAAAGGATCACAACGAGTCCGGTACCCGCCAAGACGATTGGAAACGCAGCGCGAAGCTTCTGAATTCCCTGGAGCGCATCCGCGGACTCGTCATTCTGATGCTGGCGGTAAGCAATAATGTAAAATACGTGTGATATAAGAAATGAAACCAGCCCAATCATGAAGTAGATAGAATTGACTGAATCAAACATCAACGAAGTATCACCCGCAAGCGAGAAGACTATTGCCAGTAATACAACAAAGGAACGATCTATTCCGGCGGACAAAAGATAGTACACTCCCAGTGTAACCATGATCAAAGGCTTACACACCATGGCAAGCTGTTCTGACTGCATCGCTATGGCAATCAATTCGCCTAGCGAAACGATAAAGAACACTATCAATGCTATTTTTTTCATGCGGTCACGCCCTGGGATGTACGTCGTTTAAATAACAAATATAACACTGCAACCCCGGCCAGTGCGGCACAGATACCGAATACAAGGCTAAAGCGTCCGGTGTCATTTGCGTATATGATACCTGATAGAAACGCTCCGATCCCTATTCCAAATTCCATAAAGATATACACAGACGCTACTCCACGTCCCCTGAACTTCGGATCGCTTAGATCAGTCGCCCATGCAATTAACGTTGGTGAGCTCGTTCCATTTGCCAGTCCATATAGCGTTACACCCAAAATGAGTTGCAACTCGGTTTGGGAAAATCCTATCACAAGCATTGAAACCAAAATGAAAAATGCACAAACGAGCAGAACAGGTTGCCTTCCATAGTGGTCTGATGCTCTCCCCCCGATAAGCCTTACGGCCAGCGATGCAATTGTCATATAGGTAAACAGTAGCCCGTTATTCCTGATTCCAACATATTGTCCAAAGTCCGGGATAAGTGTAAATGAAGTTCCATATGAAAAGCCGAGAAGCACCATCACCAGGCAGGGAGCAAGCACGCGCGGTTCGAACAGATCTTCCTTGTTGACTTTTAACAGTCCAATGCCATATTTATGCTTTTCATTCAACGTCTCTTTTATTCCCATCAGGATCAGCACGGAGATCAGTCCGCACGCGGAAGAACAATAAAACACGGCGTCGAGGCCGAAGTGATTTGCTAACGAACCACCGAGTGCAGGACCGCCTGCCATTCCCAGCGAACCGGCTGTGCCAAACAATCCCATGGCTTCACCCCGACGTTCGGCAGGGATGACATCGGAAAGATAAGCCGCAGTACCTGTGGGCGTAAATCCTGTTGAAAAGCCGTGAATGAGTCTTAGCAAAAGAAATCCGGCAACGGTAGATACCAACGGATAGACTAAACTACAGGCAAAACATACAATCGACCCTACCATGATGACCGGAACGCGACCGATCTTATCCGCGAGTTTCCCGCTGAAAGGGCGAGATAACATTGCCGTCAAGGTGAAAAGCGAAATGATCAGTCCCTTAAAATCGGCGCCACCCAAACTGGAAAGGTATTGTGGCAATTCAGGGATCAACATGTTAAAGCTGGCAAAAAATAAAAGCGAACTTGTACAGAGCAGCCAGAATTGCGAAGAATAGATTTTTATGTTAATCAATACTCAGAAATTTTCAGTCGCAACTTATCGTTCGATCAATACCTGTTCAAGATCGGCGGTCAGTTCCGGATTTGTCGGATGTTTTGCATTCAAATCTACAAAGTTTCCATCCCTGTCGATCAGTACATAGTGTGGAATTTCGCGGACTTCAAATATTTTCAACAAATCCGACTCTGGTCCAACTCTGAAATGAGTTATCCCACCAGTTCTGAAATCAAACGAATCAAGTATGCTGTTCCATCCTTCCGGGGTTTCATCGAGAGATACGAATACAAATGACAGTTTCGACCCATAACGTAGAGATAGTTCCTTCGCCGACAATAGTTCATTGACACAGGTTCCGCACTTTGCTGCCCACAACGCTACATATACAGGCTGCCCTCGTTGCTTATTCAATGTCTCGAAAAATCTGAGTTCGTCCTGTTTTACTGTTCCATACCTGTTCTTTTCAATGTCGTTGTATTCCAGGTATTGCTCCTGGAGTGATTTTGTTGTTTGAAGGTCATTCAAAATAGATGGCCGCAGAGGAATCGCGGTTAGCGCATTGTAGTTCTTCCAAAAGTCCGCGTTGTATTCGATGGCAGCGAGTTCGGCACGGCCTGGTTCGTCGCCTTTGAATCTGGGGAAGTCGTCAAGATCAATTTCACCGGTCATGATTTCGACAACGTACGTATGACCGAATTTTTCTGTTGAATTGAATAGATAGCCCTCCTTTCGTGAGTATTGATGATAGTACTTGCCATTATACTTACGGTATGTTGTCATCGACGTCGTTTTCTCCGTGGACGTTTCCTGGCTGAACTCGGCCCTGACAATTGCGTGTTCTTTTGACGTTATGTACAACACACCGCTTTGAGCGCACTTGAGGATGGCACCATAGCGTAGCACGCTGCTGTCTTTCTTTAGTCTGTATCCGATCTTGTAAACCTCCTCTCCATCAAAATAGGTCATTCCATCGATAGTAAAATCATACAGCTTGTTGCTCTTTCTAAGAATGCTCACTTCAAAAGGCCTGATAATATCGAATGAACCAAGGCTTGCCTTCGTCTGATAGGTCACCGGATCGCTGCCCAGGACAGCATACAATCCAAATGCCCGATGGGTGTCTTTGATTCGCGTGTTATCAAAACTGCGTCTCAACTGCGTGACTCTGACCTCCTCTTTTTGGCCGGGTGCAGTTTGTTGTATTCTATATCCCTTGGTCTTGTATTGTTCGACTGCAGCTTCGATCAAACGGCCATAGACTGAATCCTCAATACAATAGTGCCTGTAGAAGTGATGATAAAGGAAGGGCTTTGTGTTGTAATTTTTTTTAATGCTGGCAAACGCTTTGTCAACAATTTTCCTGGGGTGCTGCGCCAGTACCGTCACCTCTCCCAGTTGAATAATTGCCTGTTCAAGTCTGACCAGCAAAAAGGGCGTTGGGTCATTGATAACAGATGTCTTGAATCCTATACACGAAATCTTTAATGTAATACGGGATGAACTCCACGCGTCGGAGATCTTCAGTTGAAAATAGCCCTGGTCATCTGCAGCTGATCCAATCGGCGAATCGTTTAATGTTATCGAAGCGTACGCAACGGGAGCACCATTCTCGGCAGAAACTATTCGTCCGTGAATAGAGCGCGTAGAGTCCTGTGCATGGGCGATACCACAGGTGATGTGAATAACAACCAATAGTCTCCCTATAAAACCGATCGGGAAAATTGTGGAAACCAGTTGCTCACCCACCGCTGATAGTATTTGTGAAAACCTAATTCTGTGGCTGTTCCTGCGCTCCCAGCAAATATGCTTTTATAAAATCGTCGAGATCTCCGTCGAGCACATTTTGTGCATCATGACGTTCGACGCCGGTCCGCGCATCCTTTACCAGTTTGTAAGGATGAAGCACATAGTTCCTGATCTGAGAGCCAAAATCAATTTTCATTTTCCCGGCTTCGATCTTATCGCGCTCAGCGTGTCTCTTTTCCATCTCGCGCTGATACAATTTGGATTTTAGCATCTGCATCGCCCGTTCCCGGTTCGCATGTTGCGAGCGCTCCACCTGGCAAACGATAACGATACCGGTAGGCTTATGCGTTAATTGCACTTTCGTTTCTACTTTGTTGACATTTTGCCCGCCCGCTCCGCCCGATCGCGAAGTTTGTATTTCGATATCTGCGGCATTGATCTCTATTTCAATAGAGTCATCGACCTTCGGGTAGACGAATATAGATGCGAACGATGTATGGCGTCGTTGATTGGAATCAAATGGCGATATCCTCACTAAACGATGAACGCCAATTTCAGATTTGAGCTTCCCGTAGGCGAAGGGTCCCTCCATCTCCAGGGTTGCCGATTTAATGCCCGCTACATCACCCGACTGATAATCGATCTGTGTTACCTTATAACCGCTCTTCTCGCCCCACATGATGTACATCCGGTTTAGCATATCCGCCCAGTCCTGGCTTTCCGTACCCCCAGCTCCCGGGTTGATTTCCATAACCGCACCCAGCTGATCCTCCTCCTTGCTGAGCATCTTCTTGAACTCAAGCTCCTCCACCGCTTTCGCTGCCCGTTCATATTCACGATCCAGCTCCTCCTCGCCCACATCGCCAGCCTGATGGAATTCGTATAACACTTCGAGGTCTTCCACCTGCTTGGTGATGCTCTCGAACGCGTCTGTCCAAACCTTTTTGCTGCGGATATTTTTAAGGATCACTTCAGCGTCCTTAGGCCTGTTCCAAAAGTCCGCCTGTTGTGTAATTAATTCTTCGTCCTTTACCTCGACACTCTTACGGTCGTAGTCAAAGATACCCCCTCAAAGCGCTGACACGCGCTTTCAAATCCTTCAATTGATCTGTCGTCATAGGTGATTAATGATTTTGGGCAAAAGTAATTATTTCCGGGAAACTAATTCTCAATAAAGGGTGGCTCAAACCGGTTTAGATCAGGTAAGTAAAAAGCCGAACCCTTTTCGACTGTGAGCAATCGATATTTGCCCCCAATCCGCTGTGATTTTTTCTTTATTAGCATGAGTGGAAGTCCGACGCCAGCAAGGATGGCCGACGTAGTGGCAACGTCTTCATTAATAGTAGCCTTCTCTCCCTGAACAACAACCTCGTTGAACTGATCAATCAGAAAATATCCCACACCACCGATAACCAGGAACGTACCGAATCTGTTACCAAAACTTGAGTGTTTGAAATAAACTTTGTCTATTTTGTGGAAAGCCACCATTTCCTTATGCGCTAAAATGGCCGTGTCGTAGAGGTTGTTGATATAACTCGTCCTCACCGTCTTGGACCCCTTTAGTCGGTAGATGAATTCATCTCCATAATATAACCTCAATAGCACTTTTTCTTTTTTCAGAAGCACCAAT
>DASVBA010000037.1:0-11260 GCA_036376095.1 Chryseolinea sp. | reverse complement strand
ATCCACATCGGCCCGGAGGAAAGCTACAAGTATCTCGTGGTTAAGGCCGATGGGGGCTCAGCGGTAGAAGTATCTGACTTTATCAAGAAGGCGTGGAAGTCTGTAGCGCCTGACGATCCTTACGAGGGTGCATTCCAGAATGAGGTCTTTCAACAATTTTTCAATTCGAACAGATCGAATAACAAGATCATGTATTTCCTATCGGCGGTGGCCCTGGTGTTGGTGTGTATGGGCCTATACGGACTGGTGTCCTACAATCTTACACGCCGGCTAAAGGAGTTCAGCGTTCGAAGGATTTTTGGTGCAAGCCTGTTTCAGATCTTCAACCTGATGAATCACGACTACCTGTGGATCGTATTGATTGCATTTGCATTAGGTGCTCCTCTTGGTTTTTACATGATGGGGCTGATGATCCGGTCAGCATATCCGGAGGAAATTCCCATTGGCCCATGGCCATTTGTGATTACGATCCTAACGATGGTATTGACGGTTGGTTTTACTATTGGCACTCAACTTAGGCGAATTGCAAGGGAGAATCCCACGTCAACCTTGAGAAATGAATAATGACGTTCGCGCGGCGTATCGTTTGACGGTGGCCTCGTTTTTAATGCGTTGATTAATCGCCTCTGAGTTTATCAAGTATCCTGTTCAGCTCCTGGGCTTCCCCTTTGGAAACGACTTTTAGTGTATCGATCCACGTCTCAGCTTCGACATCAATTTTTTTCAGCACCGCTAATCCCTTTTCGGTAATCGATATGTCAACCTGCCGGCGGTTATTTTCACAGATCTCGCGCTTCAATAAACCCTTTTGCCTTAACTTCTCTACCAGTCTTGTCGCATTGCTACTCTTATCTATCATTCTGCAGGTCACGTCTGCCAGCATTAATGCTTTCGGATGACTCCCACGCAAAATGCGTAACACATTGTATTGTTCGGGAGTGATCGCGTGTGGCTTTAGCCTTGAAGAGTTTATGTTGTACAGCCAGCTTGCCGTAAACAATATGTTGACGGCGGCTTTCTCAAATTCATTATGGAATTTTTCCTGCTTAATATCTTGTTCGAGCGACATAGTCATAAAGGTACACTCAATTATTGTATATACAACATTTTCCGGCCTAAAGTTTCAAATTCACCCCAAAAACCTCTTTCGCTTAATTATTTAACTTTAGAAATCTTTTTTTAGGGCAATGATTGAGTTTACAACGACGATTCAAAAGTTTGATAAAAAGGGTGAGAAGACCGGATGGACCTACATTGAGATCAGCTCATCGCAGGCAGGCAAGATAAAACCCGGGTATAAGGTCGGGTTCAGAGTAAAGGGAAGTCTTGACGACTGGTCGTTTGAAAAGGTAGCGCTATTGCCGATGGGAAAGGGAAACTTCATTCTTCCCATTAACGCCAGGATGAGGAAGGCCACGGGTAAAAAACAAGGAGACAAGCTTAGGGTGCAATTGGAATATGACGCCAACAGACCTAGTCTCTCCCGTGACCTGATGGCTTGCCTGAAGGAGGATCCCGAGGCGTTGAAGTTTTTCAAATCACTTCCTGGGTCTCATCAACTTTATTTCAGCAAGTGGATCGAGAGTGCAAAGACAGCACAGACAAAAACCAAAAGGCTGGTAACTTGTATGACTGCATTTGGCAAAAAGCTAAGCTATTCAGAAATGATGAGATCGTACCGCCAGCAGGATTTTTGAAAACCCATTAATCACTTCGTTTTTTTCGAACCCTTCGTCTTTTTGGCGGCCACTCTTTTCTTGCCCGTTTCAGACATCGCGAAGCCTCTCGTCATGGTTTTGATGTTTTCGGCTTTCCGGAACCTCATTGCGCTCCAGTCCTCATCAATGGCAACCATTCGGACCGGTTCAAAGCCATGCTTTCCCAATTCATTCCAGCCGTTGTCACGATTGAACTCACACTTATATTTTTTCGAGCTACCCTTGGGATAGGCAAACCATAACAAGCCATCGCCCTTGATGAGTGGAGCAACTTTTTTCGTCAGATCATCGACTTCTTTTTGTTTCGTAACAAAGCCAAGGAAAAACTCAACCTCTTTTGCCGCACCGACGCTGGTTTTGAGAGAAGTCATTGTCAGCATTTCATCAGTTTCTTTGTCAAAACTTTTTGGCGCATTGACAACATAGATCTTATCCTGGTCCTTGTAATTAAGTTTTTTAAAGATCGCATTCATGAATGTCTCCCCTTTAAAAATTGCGTTTGAAAATACTCAAAAAGTGACAATAGGTCTGGTTTGGCGCTATCTTTTTTAGTTGATTGAAAATTGTTGAGCGAATTCTTTCCCTTAACTTAACTCGCTTAAATTTAGACGTCATAAAAAAAAATTGTTATGCGATTTGTTAAAGGCAGGGTGAACTGGGGAATCATCGGATGCGGAGATGTCTGTGAAACCAAAAGCGGACCTGCATTCTCATGGGTTCCTGAATCTTCTCTTATGGCTGTCATGCGACGAGATGAAGAAAAGGCCAAGGACTTTGCCGCAAGACATAACGTCCCGAAATATTATGGCGATGCCAGTGACGTCATAAACGATCCTGAAATAAATGCCATCTATGTTGCAACACCTCCAAGCTCGCACGAGGCCTATGCGATTGAGGCCATGAAGGCGGGAAAACCAGTATACATTGAGAAGCCAGTTACGGTCAGTGTTGAATCATGCCAGCGGATGATAGACACATCAATAGCCTATGATGTTCCTGTAACCGTTGCCCATTACCGGCGAGGATTGCCCTTGTTCCGAAGAGTGAAATCCCTTGTGGAAAACAATCACATCGGAAAGGTTAGACTGATTGTCCTTAACCTGCTTCAAACGCCTAAGAGCCCGATGCTTGATGATTCCACCGAAAACTGGAGAGTTAATCCAGCCTTATCGGGTGGTGGGCCATTTTTTGACCTGGCGCCTCATCAGCTTGATATTCTGTACTGGATATTCGGACCTCCACGATCGATAATGGCAAATTCCATAAACCAGGGCAAGAACTACGATGCTCCAGATGTCACAACCCTGAGCGGCGTCTTTGGTGAGGATATTGTTTTTCAAGGACTGTGGTCATTTAACGTTTCAGCTCAATCAAAAACGGATTCTTGTAAGATAATCGGCGACAAGGGGACTATTGAATTTCCATTTTTCACGAGTTTCGAAAAAGCAAACGTTCAGATCTCCGTTGGATCCGATACCAGGCAAGAAGAGTTTGTGTTTCCTAAATACATTCAACAACCAATGATCGAAGAGGTTGTCAGTTATATCCGGGGAAAAGGAAAAAACCCATGTTCACTCGATGAGGCATTAGTCTCTTTGAGCATGATGGAGCTGGCCATGCCGGCAGGGAGTATGAGGTATAAGGTATAGGGTATAGGTAAATGGCTATACAGTGATTTGCATAAAAAAAATTGACCATATTTATAACGACAGACAAATAATTCAATTAGTAAACGCACCGTAATAATGAAAGACAAACTTCGCAGTCAAGGTTGGTTTGGAAAAACAGGAAAGGATGGATTTATCTACAGAGCCTGGATGAAGAATCAGGGAATCCCCGATTACGAATTTCGAGGCAAGCCGGTCATAGGGATCTGCAATACCTGGTCGGAGCTAACGCCGTGCAATGCGCATTTTCGTGAGCTGGCTGAATCCATCAAACGCGGCGTTTCAGAAGCAGGTGGTTTTCCCGTAGAGTTTCCGGTAATGTCGTTGGGCGAAACGTTGATCAAGCCGACGGCCATGCTCTATCGGAACCTTGCAAGCATGGATGTCGAAGAATCAATTCGTGCTAATCCGGTTGACGGCGTTGTGCTGATGTGCGGATGCGACAAGACGACGCCATCGTTAGTGATGGGAGCGTGCAGTGTAAATATTCCGACACTGGTAGTGTCCGGTGGGCCTATGTTAACCGGGAAATTTCAGGGCCGTGATATTGGTACCAGTGATATCTGGCGCTTTAACGATGCGGTCCGGGCAGGTGAAATGTCTCAGGAAGACCTAACAGTTTCCGAAGCATGTATGTGCAGAAGTCGTGGACACTGCGCCGTGATGGGCACCGCTTCTACCATGGCCAGCATGGTAGAATCCCTTGGACTAACCCTTCCGGGAAATGCAGCTATTCCGGCAGCAGACGCAAGACGAAAAGTGCTTGCTCAAATGTCGGGTATACGTATCGTTGAGATGGTGAAAGAAAATTTGCGCATGTCCGACATTCTTACGCGTAAAGCTTTTGAGAATGCAATTATAACTAACGCTGCTATTGGGGGATCGACGAACTTTATTATTCACTTGCTAGCGATCGCCGGCAGGATCGGAGTTCCGCTTACGCTCAGTGATTTTGACACCCTGTCAGCCAACGTTCCCTTTATTGCAAACATCCAGCCTTCAGGGAAATACTTTATGGAAGATCTTTACTACGCTGGTGGAATACCGGCCGTAATGAAAGAGATCGACAAATTCTTGCATGGCGATTGCATCACGGTGAACGGAAAGACCATGAAAGAAAATTATGATGAAGCCGTGTGTTATAATCGGGAGATCATTGCTACTGTTGAAAAACCCATTAACCCGTTGTCGGGTGTAGCTATTCTGAGGGGAAATCTATGCGAAAACGGTGCAGTTATTAAACCTTCGGCTGCGAGTCCGAAGCTGCTCAAGCACCGTGGCAAGGCTGTTGTATTTGAAGATATTGACGACTATAATAAAAGAGTAGATGATCCGAATCTCGACGTGGATGAAACAAGTGTGCTGGTTTTAAAGAACGTAGGCCCGATTGGCTATCCAGGTATGCCTGAGGTGGGAAATATGTCACCTCCGAAAAAATTACTGGCGAAAGGTATCCATGATATGGTCCGAATATCTGACGGACGCATGAGCGGAACGGGATTTGGAACCGTCATCCTTCACGCTTCTCCGGAAGCTGCACTGGGAGGCAACTTTGCCGTCGTTCAGAGTGGCGATATGATCAGCCTTGACGTAGCAAAACGTTCTCTTACCCTCGAAGTTTCCGAAGAAGAGTTACAACGCCGTAAAAAGAACTGGAAGCCCATTCACAAGAAGTATGATCGGGGATATGTAAGCTTGTATCAGCAAACTGTCGAGCAGGCACACCTTGGCGCCGACATGAATTATCTGAAAGGCAGTTCCGGCAGCGAAGTCTCCAGAGACTCCCATTAATTAACCTTTGGTGCCCTTTTCGGATTCTCCTCTTGCGATCTTTGCGTGAAAAATTCATGGATAAAATAATTCAGCATAACTCAACCGCCAAACTATACGCCCCGTCATGAAGACATTTCAAAACCAGGTAGCGATAGTAACCGGCGCCGGTCAGGGTATCGGGCTCGAGATCTGTCGCCAACTCGCAGCACAGGGAGCAAGCGTAGTGCTTAACGATGTCGAACAGGGTCTTGCTGAAGCGGCTGCCCATTCCATTCAAAAAGAACACGGTCGATGTATTCCATTTCCAGGAGATGCATCCAATGTATCGTTCATCCAGCAAATGGTAAATGAGGCAGTACGGCAATTCGGCAAGCTTGACATAGCTATTGCCAATGCGGGCATTACTTTATACGGAGAATTTTTCGATTACAAGCGTGAAGATTTCGACCAGGTCATGAAAGTGAATCTGGGCGGAAGCTTTTTCCTTGCTCAGGCCGCGGCGCAACATATGAAAGACCATGGAATTGCAGGAAGAATTCTATTCATGTCATCGGTCACGGGTCATCAGGCGCACAAGAATCTTGCGGCCTACGGAATGAGCAAGGCTGCTCTTGAGATGTTGGCAAAGACGCTTGTAGTTGAGTTATCTCCGTATCAAATAACGGTCAATGCCATTGCGCCAGGTGCCACGGCAACCGAAAGGACGTTAAGCGACCCGGAATACACGAAAACATGGTCTCGAATCACTCCGATTGGCAAGCCTGCGTCGACACTGGATATCGCCCATGCCGCGTTGTTCCTCGTTTCTCCGCAGGCGGGACATGTCACGGGTCAAGCTCTTGTCATCGATGGAGGATGGACCAGTGTTAGTCCGTCGCCGTATTAGTATTCACAACTAACTAACTGCAATGAAAGCATATGTCATCGTTGATGTAAAGATCCATGATCAGTCTCGTTACGAAGATTATAAAAAACTGACACCGGCATCTTTAGTACCCTATGATGGAAAGTTTGTCGTTCGGGGCGGGCCCACAGAAACGCTGGAGGGCGACTGGCAACCCGGGCGGATCGTCGTACTGGAATTCCCTTCGATGGAAAAAGCAAAGGCTTGGTGGTCTTCTTCCGGCTACGCTCCCGCTAAGGCTATACGCCAGGCGGCGTCGCACACGAGGATGATTGTGGTGGAAGGATGGGAATAGAGCAGAATATACTTGATCGTTGATTGTTGACATATTGATTATTGATTGTTCTTTCAGAGACAGTAACTTTCCAGAAAAACACTCAATATTCAACAATCAATATGTCAATGCTCAAGTAATTGGTGCCTCACATCCCCTTCCGCAACAACTCCAGCAATTTCCTGTCAAGCTTCTGACCGTGCCAATCCTCATAGGTTACATCGGTACGTCCCGAGTTAAGGATGCCAAAACTACCGCTGAACTCCCACAACGCGAAGCCTATCTTGTTTTGATTTAGAATATCAAGCAAATCTCCGAACCAGGCGAGGAACACGTCATGTGGCGTTTTGTTCCAACAGCCGCACTCGCCGCAATGAACGCCTACGCCTTGCCTGGACAGTTCGATCCAAGGCTTGAAGTAATCATCAAGAATTTGACGGCTTAGGTACCGATCACCAACCTGACCTGGCCATTTTGGTTCAGGTAAATTGTCAGGATCTTTGTTTGCCCACGGAGCTTTATAATGCGAAATTATTCCGGGAGTATATCCACGACAGCTCTGTGCAATATCGAGGTCGATCAGTTCAGGAATCACTTTGTTTCCAACGTCATTTCCGTCGGCAACAATAATACGGTCGGGATTTTCCTTCCGGATCGCTTCAGCTGCTGCCTTAGCAACTTTGCGATAAGTTTCACCCGGCACCGTGCTCCTTTTTGAATGTTGATCATTCATATCTTCGCGCATGCTCGGTTCATTTACCAGGTCAAAGCTTATTTTTTTCTTTGATTCACTCCGATAACGCTTGGCCCACATGTTCCAGTGAAAGCAGAAAGCATCCAGTGCCGCCTGATCCGTCCACAGGTTATAGGGCTCGTGGAATCCTGCATTTACGCAATATCCGGGAGCACGATGGAGATTCAGGCTTACGTGCATACCGTATTTGTTAGCCATCCTTACTACATTGTCAATACGGCTTACGGCCTCCTCATCAATACTGTATATTTCTTCTGGCGTAATGTTCCTGCTGCGATCAAACTTCAGATAATAAGGATAAGCCATTGGGATCCTTACGAAGTCGAATCCCCAATCCTGCATCCACCGGAAATGATCCTCAGTGGTTTTTATTCTGGCGTTTTCCGGATTTGGCGAAAAGAAGTCAAGAAGATTAAATCCTTTCCACTGAGGAAGTTTATTTTTCTTAGGAGCAGAAAATGCGTCCGTACCGACTAGGCTTACGGCCGCGGCTGCCAGACTGCTTTGTTGGATAAAGTTTCTTCGATTCATAGTGACTAAAGTGCAACCTTCACCGGTCACATTCAATGCTAATTATGGAAGCGGTGAAATCAAATGCGTCAGGCAACGTTACTCATTACGGATGGTGTGTACTGGATTTATTGATGCTGTTTTTAAAGTTTGGTACGCGGTCGTCAAAAAGACGATAATTGCGATGCAACCAAATGAAATAGCAAATGGAAACCAGCCAATGTCAATTTTATTTGCGAAATCGTTAAGCCATGAGTTTGCGAAAAAATAACCGAGCGGAATTGACACCAGCACAGACAGGACAATGATCCTCACAAATTCCTTAGATAATGTATAAAATATCTGAGCCGTTGTTGCTCCCAGGACTTTCCGGATACCAGCCTCCTTCTGTTTTTGATGTCCAAGGTAAGCCGCGAGGCCGAACAGCCCGAGCGCCGAAATGAAGATCGCCAGTCCCGAAAACACATTGATGAGTTTTCCAAATTGTTGTTCTCGCTGATAGCTTGCGCGCAGCCGGTCATCAAGGAACTCATATTCAAAAACCTTTTCAGGGAAAAACATATCCCAAACCTTCTTGACGTGCCCAATCGTCTCCGGAATGTTGTTGTTACTCAAACGAAGAGAAAAAATGTCAAACTTGCTCGCAGCTACTTCCATCAGCAGGGGTCGCAGAGGCTGTTGCAATCCTTCGTAGTGATAGTTCCGAATGACTCCAATGATCGTCGCTGTTTTACCCAACGCGCCGATATTCTGGCCAATGGCCTTTTCAGGATCAGTAAAGCCTAGCCGTTTTACTGCTTCCTCGTTGACTACAAAGGCATCGAGGTGATCGGTGCCGGCTTCTTTACTAAAGGACCTTCCGGCAATGACTTGCAACTTAAAGGTTTCAATAAAATCATAGTCAACGCTAACGATCGGAACAAATACGTTGTCTGCTTCTTTTATTTTATCTGTGGTGACAAGTGCATTGACCGGTCCCTGACCCGGCAGCCCCGAAGATACGGTTACGGCCTCTACCGCCGAATATTTGCTTATTTCGTTTTCAAAGCTGTTCATCCTTGATCGCATCGGCCCGTCAATCCCTCCGCCTAAAACGGAATTAGGGTTGGTGCTAAACAACGGTATGGTTAACATGAAGTCGCGCTGAAAGCCGAGTGGCTTATTTTGCATAAAGTTCACCTGTCGGAAAACAACGACTGTAAAAATTATCAGCACTATCGACGCTGTGAATTGCGTCACTACGAGGATCCGCCTCAACATGAAGCCACTGCTTATGGACGGATCTTTCAGACCTTTTAGTGTTGCAATTGGATTGAATTTCGAAACATGGAAAGCCGGGTATGTACCGGCGGCGAGTGCAGTACTGACAAAGATGAGCAGTAACGTCATGACGACTTCAACGTCTGATAGCGGGTGCACCGATAAAGCTTTTCCTGTTATGGAGTTAATAAAAGGAAGGCTGAAGTAGACAAC
Organism: Chryseolinea sp.; assembly: GCA_036376095.1. Lineage (GTDB taxonomy): Bacteria > Bacteroidota > Bacteroidia > Cytophagales > Cyclobacteriaceae > Chryseolinea. Next base: position 2,187 of record DASVBA010000037.1, on the reverse strand, counting down.
CATGAATGCAACGATAAACGATATGGAAACCATTACAGTGGATTCCAAAAGAAACTGTATCGTTAGACCCGACTTCAACGCTCCGACCACTTTTCTTATGCCAATTTCTTTCGCGCGTCTCAACGAATGCACCGTGGAAAGATTGATAAAATTTATGCAGGCGATCAGCAGGATAAGAATTCCAATTAAAGAGAACAAATACAGGTGACGGACCGTGTTCCTGTCGCTCGCGTAGGTGAAGTCTGAATAAAGATGCACATCAGTGAACGGTTGCAACTCATAAGAAACATGTTCGCGTACCCTATCGTCTGCATACTTTTTGTTGAGTGCGTTGATTTTTTGTGTCAGGTCGCGCAAGCTCGTGCCTTGCTTCAACAGGACATAGGTAGAAACGGGATTGTACAACCAATCACGACGCAGAAAGTCACGTACGTCCGGACGCTCAATGTTATAGTAGTTTTCAAAATTCGACAACAATTCTATCTGATGCGTCGACTGATCCGGATAGTCCTTTATTACAGCGGATACTTCCATTGGGATTGTACCTTCAAATAAAAGCTGTTTGCCAATGGCACGATCAACTGAATGAAAATACTTCAGGGCAATTCGTTCGGTCAGCACGATCTGGTTTGGATTCGCCAACGCGGACTTCGGGTCTCCAAGGAGAAAGTTTAACGAAAATATCTTAAGGATCGACGGGTCGGCAAAGAAGAAATTGTCCTCGAAATATTTTTTGTCAGCCGAAACTGTACTGTCGTCATCGACCAATTGTATTGTAGCCTGCCTGCCAAACAGACGCGTTACTTCTTCGGCTTCCGGTACATCGGAACGAATGCCGTCTGCCAGTGGCGTGGACGTTGTAGCATATCGCGTAGAGGATCCATCGTAAACCGACGTCACGTTGATCTGATATATCCGTGCAGCTTTATCATGAAATTTGTCGTAGCTCAATTCATCAAGGACATACAACAAAATGGAAATGAGGCAGGCAATTCCTAATGACAATCCGGAGATATTGATAATACTGAAGGACTTATGCTTAAGAAAATTCCTCCATGCAGCGATGAGCCAGGTCTTCAACATAAAGCTGGGTTTTACTGCAAACAACACTTTTCCCGCGAGGATGAAATGGATATTATACAGACTGTGCGATTCAGCTTTAGCCGGACCGGTCAAAAAGATGCGCTCACGCATCTTGGGTTATTTAGCGAATGCAGACCATGCTGATTGCACGTATAAAATCCAGGAAGAGTGCCAACACTCAAATCTTCTGCGAGAATCCGCGTGACACTTAATCTGCGCAAATCCGCGGGAAAAAGCATTTCTATCGCCAAGTCGTAAACGGAGGTGCGCATCCTCAATTCGCTGTAATCAACAAGCCAGCGTTGATAGACCTACTTCGGCCGTTCGATGCATCCATCGTAAAAGATATTCATCTTTTCAACTTCAGCAACAAACAGCTTGTTGATCACCGCAGTGTCCGAAAAAATAATTTCCTCCGCAGCATTTAGCGAAGATGCGGTGATCACAATCATCCCTTTCACCCCAAATCGTGCACCGACTTTGATAACGCCATCTTTTCGAAGCTGACTCAAACGCGCCGAATGCTCTTTAAAATACGGCTGTTCATTGGGACTATTATTCACATCCCACAACGGTCCGACTGTATAGGTAACTGCGTATAGGCTATCGGCAGACTGGCTATAGACTAGATGCGTCATTGAAGCAAAAAGCATGACTAGCAAAGTTTTTTTCATGATCCGGTATTAGTTATGAGTTATGAGTTGGGGCAGTGGTATGGGAGTGTCGCTCAACTTATTACCTTATCACCTTATCACCTTATCACCTTATCTCCTCCCTACAAATAATAACGCACGATCGGCCGCGCTGTTGAATGTCGTTTTTCCTCTTTGAATCCAGCGGCAATAAACGATGAAATTATACCAGTCCATGCAAACACATCCGGCATCCGTTTGTCTTTTGGTTCCACAGGATAGGCTTCAACTATTTTAGCACCCTCTTGTTTTGCATAAGCGAGTGTTGCTTTGAGAAGTTTTACTGACAGTCCCTTACGGCGGTAGGGTTTTGCTATGAAGAAACAGGATACGGACCATACGGGCTGATCGTCGATTGGCCTCAGCACCCGTGATGTTTCAAGCCTGATATATTTTTCCCTTGGCGCGACGG
>DASVBA010000031.1:0-3026 GCA_036376095.1 Chryseolinea sp. | reverse complement strand
ATTGGTTATGGCCTGAAGCGTGATGAAAACACCGAGTACATCTGCGATTGTTCTGAACTGGACGATGTCATGGTCGTACGGAAGGATGGTAAGGCAAGGGTTTCAAGGATCGCAGATAAAGTCTTCATGGGCAAGGATATCCTTTATGTCGGCGTCTGGAAGAAGGGAGACGATCGTATGGTCTACAACGTGATATACACCGACGGAAAGTCAGGCAAGGGTTTCGCGAAGAGATTTACAATGCCAGGCGTGACGCGCGATAAGGAATATCCGGTAGCCACTGACGACAAGAACTCAAGAATACATTACGTCAGCGGAAATCCTAACGGAGAGGCTGAAACCATTGAAATAAAATTGTCCCAGTCAAGTACAGCGCGTAAGAAGATATTCGAATACGACTTTTCAGAGCTTGAAGTAAAAGGACGTGGTGCGCGGGGAAATACAGTTACGAAGTACCCTATACGCAAGGTTGATTTTGTAAAAGCAGGTACCTCGACGCTTAGCAAGCTGAATCTATGGTACGACGAAGATGCTGGAAGATTGAACAAGGATTCAAGAGGAAAATATCTTGGCAAGTTCGACGGCGACGATCAGATCATCACGTTCACCCGCAATGGATCTTATAAGATCACAGGTTACGAGATTACAACGCGCTTCGAGCCTGAGAAGACCCTGCTGGTTGAAAAGTTCAATCCTAAACGGGCGGTCTCTGCAATCTATGTTGATGGGGAGAGTAAGCAGTACATGGTTAAGCGCTTCATGATCGAGACCACCACGCAGGATAAAGAGTTTGGTTTTATATCGGAGTCGATCGGATCGCGTTTGGTGTTGGTTACAACTTCAGAGACTCCCGAAGTTGAACTTGAGCTGATCAAAGGAAAGGATAAGGCCAAATCAACCGAAACTGTTAACCTTGAAGAGATCGTGGATGTCAAAGGTTGGAAAGCGTTGGGCAACAGGCTTTCGCAATTCAAAGTTTCGAAGGTAAATCTTGTACAGGACGAAGAATCCGGTCCAGAAGGCGATGATAGTGACAACGAGCTTGTCGAGATGCCGACTCCTAAAAGTTCAGGTCCAGGTAGCCCCGAGAAGAATGGGGATGAAAAAAAAAATGGCAAGAGGAACCGGACCACAATCAATGGGTCAGCGAAGGCGAGCAAGCAAGTCTCTTCGCGGAGCCCGAAAAGCCCAAGCAGCAAGTCCAGCAAAAAAGTCAGCCCAGGCAAAAAGTCAAAGTCGAGCAACAAGACCTCTTCGCAGAAGCCGCTGAAAAGCAAGACCAAAGTAAGAGCGAAGAAGTAATTGAGGAAAGTCAGCCAGCCGGGGAAGGTCCATCGAACTTGCCCCCAAAAGATGACAAATCTTACGGTGTTGGCGAAACCATTGAATTCGAGCTATAAGAATTCGACTCGAACAGAGTGATATTCTTGGATTTACATTGTCAACAATTTCGTGACAAACGAAACATTCTTTTCAGACCACTAGTATTAATGGTTAGAAAGAACCCTCATGAAAGAATTTGTTGATGTTGTGGCTCGTGATGGAACATCACTGGCTGCTACCTGGTTTATTGCCGACGCACCCCAGGATATAGTCATCATAATAGCTCCGGCAACCGGAGTAACTCAGAAGTACTACGCCGAATTTGGTGAATGGCTTGCAACATTAGGATTCAACGTTTACACGTTTGATTACCGTGGGATTGGTAGATCCCGCCCTGCACAATTACGAGATGTGTTAGCCGACATGAAGGATTGGTCGAAAGACCTGGATGGTCTTATAAGTCATGTAGCTCGAGTTCATCCGAGATCTCAGGTAGTTATTCTTGGACATAGTGTAGGAGGCCAATTGATTGGCATGTCGCAGCTTTCAAGGCATGTGGACGCAGTTGTCATGATTGGCGCTCAGACTCCTTACTGGAAACACTATGAAGGATTCTGGCTACGGCTGCGGCTGTTTTGTTTTTGGCGCATAATGATACCGGCCACGGTAAAGTTATTCGGCTATTTCCCGGCGTCATTGTTTGGATTGTTCGAGGACCTGCCGGCCAATGTTGCTACACAATGGGCAAGGTGGGCAGGAAGCCCTAACTATATCTTCGACGAGCTGCCGGATTACAAACGGAATTTTGAGGTATTGAATCAACGCGCTTTAATGATTTCTTTCAGTGATGATGAACTTGCACCGGGGCGGGCAGTTGCTCACTTGCAAGGTTATTATAAGAATCTGAAGTTTGAGAACTGGCACTTTAAACCGGAAGAGATCCTTCAGAAACGAATTGGACACTTTGGTTTTTTCAGGAAGCGTATGCAGGCAATACTTTGGAACGAAGTCGTCAGCTGGATAAACAAGACGCTTTCGGCGCCAACGAAAAAAGCAGCGTGATATTGTCTTCACTTGCGAGCCTCTCTATCGGCAATTGAACGATTCTTCTGACCGGACGCAAAACTGGTTTTGTATCCTCGGCTAACCTTTCATAACTTTCGCGTTATGAAGAGATCAACTTTCGCAATTATCCTTTCACTCTCTGTGTTCTCAGTAAGTGCGCAGACAGATGAAATTCTCGCTCAAGGTAAAGTGAGCGATTCCCGGACGGGCAAGGGAGTCAAAGCCAGCATACATTACAGCAGTATCCCAACCGGAGGTATTAAGGGAAGATTCAACGACAGCACTTTTTCATTCGCGATCTTTGGAACCGCGAAATACCAGATCACCGCGGAGGCAAAAGGATACAGCCCCAGAACCGTAATTGTTGATCCGAAAGATATTAATGCAGAAAAAAAGGTGTTGCGCGACATAAGCCTGACGCCATCGGGAGAAACGATGCGTCTTCAGCACCTGATCTTCGCACAAGGCAAATCTACAATAGACCCCAAATCATACGGTGAATTGGATGAAGTTGCTCAAATGATGAAAGAGAATACGCGTATAGTGATACAGTTGGAAGGACATACTGATAACCAGGGCAGTTCCAAAGCTAATCTTGCCCTTTCTGAGGAACGGGTTGAAGCGGTAAAAAAATACCT
>DASVBA010000100.1:0-5913 GCA_036376095.1 Chryseolinea sp. | reverse complement strand
CCTCTGAGATACTTGCAGGCGCGCTTCAGGACAACGATCGTGCGCTGATCGTTGGACGCCGAAGTTTTGGAAAGGGACTTGTGCAATCGCCGTTCGATCTCAGCGACGGGTCAGAGCTCCGTCTTACAATCTCCCGCTACTATACCCCTACTGGACGCTCGATTCAAAAGCCTTATGAAGATGGTGACGAATATTCAAGGGATTTGATCGCTCGTTATAATCATGGCGAGTTTTTTCACGCTGACAGTATCCGCTTTAATGATTCTCTTAAATACACGACACCAAATGGCCGGTCCGTTTATGGTGGCGGAGGAATTATGCCTGATTACTTTGTTCCTCTTGATACTACCTCAAATAGTCACTACCTCAATGAGCTTCATACGTCCTTTTCAATTCACGAGTACACGTTTGGCTACGCTGAAAATCACAAGGAGCAGCTGACAAAGGGCGGGTTTGAAAAATTTCTCAAAAGCTTCAAGGTTACGGACCAGATGCTTGCAGACCTTGTGAAAGTGGGTGAGCGCAACAACGTGAAAGCTGACCGCAGGGAAATTGAACGCAAAAAGCATCTGTTTCAAGTTCATGTGAAAGCTCAGATTGCTCGAAGACTTTGGGGCAATGAAGGATTTTTCCCGGTGATTAATGAAACAGAAGAGGTGTTTCTTCAAGCACTGAAGCTATTCGACCGAATTCCGGCCGAACTTGACCGCACAAAAATGTAACTCGTTTAATCGACTGCATGAATCCCGATGCCATAAAGCATCGGGATTTTTGTTTCAAACCGATTTCAAGCATTAAATACCTGTTGGGGAATGTTTAAATTTGACAAAGCCTGCTTTTATGTACTATCATCGTCTCGGCAAGATTCCGCCTAAACGTCATATTCAATTCCGGCAACCTGATGGAAGTTTGTACCGCGAAGAATTAGTTACTTCGGAGGGATTTTCTGGAATATATTCAACGTTGTACCACAAGCATCCCCCGACTAGAATCAAAAAGATCGGCGAGCCGGTCAAGTACGGTCCAAAAAAAATCGAATCATATAACCTGCGTCACACGCACCTGAATACATCACGCGTACAAACAACAGGTAACGACTATTTGGCCGCGCGAAAAGTTCTTCTTTCCAACAACGATTGCTCCATTTCTATATGCAGCCCATCGGAGCGCAAGATGAACTATTTTTATAAAAATGCGGAGGGAGATGAAGTGTTGTTCGTGCACGAGGGCGGCGGCAAGCTGATTTCACCATTGGGCAAACTCGAGTTCCGTCAGGGCGACTATATTGTGATTCCCCGCACAATAATTTATAAGCTGGAGTTTGATGAAGGGCCTTTGCGTTTGCTGATCCTCGAGGCAGCATCGCCTGTGGAAACCGTCAAGCGATACAGAAATCAACTTGGTCAGCTTCTGGAACATTCACCGTATTGCGAACGTGACATCCGGCCGCCGTTGGATTTAATCGCTGACGATAACACCGGCGACTTCCTGGTTCAAATAAAAAAGCAAGGTTATCTTCACCAGTACACCTACGAACATAGTCCGCTCGATCTAATTGGCTGGGACGGCTTTTTATGGCCGTACGCATTCTCCATTCACGACTTTGAACCCATCACCGGAAGGTTACATCAGCCTCCTCCAGTTCATCAGACTTTTCAAGGACACAATTTCGTTATCTGTTCTTTTGTGCCGCGCTTGTTTGATTACCATCCGCTGGCCATTCCTGCGCCATACAATCACAGCAATATTGACAGTGATGAGGTACTGTACTACGCTGAAGGAAATTTCATGAGCCGGAAAGGCATTGAGCGTGGGTCATTCACGCTTCACCCCGGCGGTTTGCCTCACGGGCCGCATCCGGGAACTGCAGAAAAAAGTATTGGCGCGAAAGAAACGCATGAGCTAGCGGTAATGATCGATACTTTCAAACCTCTTCACCTAACCGAAGATGCACTTGAATTCGTTGACAGTAAATATCCGATGAGTTGGACGGAGAGTACAGGCGAGTTCAACGAAATTAACACACCCTAACGATAGCACTAGTGGAAAGCTTTTCTAGAGAAATTCAAATACGCTGGTCGGACATCGATCCAAACCGGCACTTGCGTCATTCCGCTTATTACGATTATGGCGCAACGCTGAGAATGCTGTTCTTTGGCGAGAACGGATTGACCACGCAAAAGCTGGAAGAGCTGCAAATCGGGCCGATACTCTTCAGAGAAGAAGCGATCTTCAGACGAGAAATCAGACTTGAGGATAAAATAACAGTTGACGTCGCGTTGCATTGCGCAACGGGAAACTACAGTCGATGGAGCTTCCGGCACACCTTTACCAAGAGGGACGGAAGCATCGCTGCGACAATCAACATCGACGCGGCCTGGATAGACCTCGTCAAAAGAAAACTGACGACGCCGGGCGAGTTTATTCAGTCCATATTCGAAACATGCCCGAGAGCTGAAGACTTCTTCTTCACTACCCCACATAACAAAGCTTAGATTGCGCCAATAGAATTAGGATGGCCAGGAGCCGGAAGTTTGTTAAGTATCCATTGTTCGATCACTCTCGGATAGAATTCGTGTTCCAGTTTCAGTACTTTCCGCGCGATCTCCAGTGGGGTATCCTCGTTTCCTATGTCACACTTAGCCTGAAACAATACTTTGCCTTCATCATAGTTTTCATTCACGAGGTGAATCGTCATACCAGTACACGAATCTCCGGCCTGCTTCACTGCCATATGTACCTTCTCACCATACATGCCTTTACCTCCATACTTTGGAAGAAGAGCAGGGTGGATATTGATGATCTTGCCAGGGAAAGCGCGAATCAAATAACGTGGAATAAGCAGTAAAAATCCTGCGAGAACGATGTGAGTAACAGCACGCTCTGAAAGACAGCTCATCACCTTGTCGGGCTCATTGAATTCAGCTTTGGTGAAAACAACAACAGGAATATCAAATTTTCTGGCACGTTCAATTACGCCCGCCTGCTGATTATTCGTCATGGTAAGCGTAATCTCAACATGCGGATGGTTGCGAAAGTACTTGAAGATTTCTTCCGCATTACTTCCACCGCCAGACGCTAATACTGCTACGTTTGCTTTTTTGTCCATTAAAAATTGCGCTAATTAAATTGGCAGACTACTGCAAAGAAAGGAAAGAAATTCGCGCCTATACAAACGCCATACTTAAAATTCCCAACAACATTATGATCTTGCAAAACGTACTAAGCTGCGAAAACTCCTTTCTCATGTCTGCGCGAAACAGCCGGAAAAGAAGCCATGCTACAGGAACAAACAGGAAGATGAGATAATACTGAAAGGGCAACGCTTCATACCAATAGTTCAGTACCAAGACACTGATCGAAAAAAGGACAACGATTATATATATGATTATTTTGGTTTTGCGAATGCCCAGCACTATAGGCAGGGTTTTGCAGCCAAACGTGTTATCACCTTTAAGGTCCTCGACATCTTTTATGATTTCTCTCACCAACGTCATAAAAAAGGCAAAGACCGCATAGATTATCACCAGGGAGCTTTGTGTCCTGTAAAGAACATCTACAACATAGATTGCCAAACCTGTCAAAAGAGCGACCGTAATATTTCCGACAAAAGGGAGTCTCTTAAGGTTGTTTGAATAAAGCCAAAGCAAAAAAACGGAGAGCAGGTTGATTGCCGCCAGCCATAACGAAAGGTAAAAACCAATTGAAATTCCGACTACCGACAAAAGCACATGGAATAAAATGGCAAACCGGCGAGTAATGTTTTTTCCGATTACGACCCTTTCAGGTTTATTGATGTAATCGATTTTTACATCGTAGTAATCGTTGATAATGTAACCTGCTGCAGCTATCAATACCGTTGATACTGAAAGGAGGAACAGCTTGTAATCGTAGATCGTTTCCTTGCCGATCAAAAAGCCCGCGGTGAAATATTGCGCAAATCCAATAATCACGAGATTACCGAAACGCGTGAGCTTCAGCCAGGATTCTATAAAGCCGCTCGAGATCTGCAGTGTTTGCGTCATTTAAAATAGACTCAAAAATAAGGAGAAGAATGCAGGAATGGTTCCTCATTTCGTGAGTTCCAGGATATAAAAAAAAGTCCGTGCCGGAATACACCGACACGGATTCAAAAAAGCCAACTAACAACGATTAATTCTTAACGATGAGATTGTAGGTCCTTCGAAAGGTCGTCACTACAACGATGTTGTCACATTCACCATCACCATAGTCTACAGTCCTCTTCCGGTCTTTGTACCCGCCTAACTTGGTCACCTCAACAACTCCGGCGATTCGCGCAAAATTTCCCAAGGCGGCGCATGACCAATCTGCAATGATGGGCTCAACGATTTCGTGTGTAAACGTTCTGCCAGTGCACCATTTTCCGGTTACAGAACCTGTGATGCGATAGAGGTTGTTGAAACGGTTATCATCACCAGCACCCGCAAGCCATTCTCTTATCCGGCTGCCATTGAATACCACCCGTTCGCCGTTAGGGAACGTAATCGTAAGGTCGATGAGTCTTTTTGTGCATTGCAAATTACCCTGCGCATTGATCGCTATATCACGGAGCTCTATAGTACCGCTCACGCCTTTGTTGTTCACAAAATAGTTTTCAAAGGTGATGATCCGATTCGCAATGCTATCACCAAGCTCATGGCTATACGTAACGATTATCTTGCCACGACGCTCTCTGCCATAGGGGCCAACGCAGCCATCTCCAAAGTCGATAACTATTCTTTTGTTTAATTCATCGTGCGTGATGACAGCACATAGATCCAATGCTACTCTGCCACCAACGACTACCAGTTGCGTCTCGGCAAGGGCAGAAATCTCGAGCGCATCATCTGAAGCATCTTCACTTACGGATGCAGATTCTATAATTTGCTCTTCTTCCTGCTCTGTGCCCTGCTCAAAGCCCTCTTCGCGTTGACAAGACGCGAATAGAGAAAGAATGAACAATAGCGATGAGATCGAATTAAAAATCTTCTTTTTCATGTGTTTGAAGTTTAAGTTCTGTTTAGTTTGATAAATCGGAACTCTGAAACTTTGGCCAAGTCGAATTCAATAATATTCCTTTCCGAGGCTTTGCCTCCGGGAACGTATTTCTCAATTCCTGAAAAACATCAATTAGATTAGATCCGGGCGGAAGGGTTTAATCACCCGGATGATTTTTTTTTCACCACAATGGAGGTCGCAATCAGCGATATGACGCCAGCCACTATAAGAATGATAGTTTGCCAGGCATGGAAGATAAAAGTAAAAGCTACGGCATCCGTTTGATCGATATGGTACAAGAAAACAAGTCCCTGTGGAACAAGCACATGGTAAGAACCTGTGCCCCCGGGAAGCGGGGCAGCCATAGCTATGGAACCAATAGCAAAAAGACTCATAACGGCTTGGAAACCCAACACACTCGTTGCAGGAAAGGCCAGCATAACGGCATAACTCATAATAAAATAGAGCAGCCAGATCAACACCGAGTAAAAAATGAAAAGACCTTTATTTTCGAGCTTAAACACGGAAAGCATTCCCCCTTTGAACCCATTCCAGGTCTTGACAAAAAAATTATTCGCTCTTTTATTTTTTTTGATAACCCAGTATGAGATTGCAATGACGACTGCTGCCCCAAGGAGCACATAGAGCATATTTCGAATTTTCGAACTTCCGTCTCCGAGGTTTATTGGCAATGTGCTAATGAATTCGAAAAGTTTTTCAGACTCCAGCAAGAATGAAAGGGCAACAAGTATAATAAGACAGATCACGTCTACTATCCTTTCGAGAACCACCGTACCGAACGAGATCTCGACAGGTACTTTCTCAAGCTTATATAAATTGTAACATCGTGAGACTTCTCCTCCGCGGGGGATTACAAGGTTAACCAGGTATCCGACCATAAGGGAAAGGAAGCTG
>DASVBA010000015.1:0-3078 GCA_036376095.1 Chryseolinea sp. | reverse complement strand
GCGAGACCTTCAACGAAATATATGGTTATCAAACAACCAACCGACGTCCTTGTAAGCTGTGATAACGAAACCAACTAACGAATTGTACGCACGTCGAATAGTCAACCCAACACAACGGGTGCGTGCCGCGAAGGAGTTGTGTTCTAAGACACATCGCACATTCATTAACATCGCTTGCATACGCCTCCCAATGAACTACTCTTTACGTAATATCATCACGGTAAGTACCCGGCTTAAGGCCAATCAAACTTGCAGCAGAGGAATTGCAGATTCTCTTTATCGAAATACTCTGCCTTCCAGTAGTGAGGATCATTGACGTCCCTGTATTCAATTTTATCCAGATCTTTTCGGATTGGTGTCTTGAAGGGCTTCTCGAGAAAGATCATAATGGCGTTCGGCATGGGGAATGTGCCATCCTTTGCATCGTAAGTTTCTACGATCTTGTTTCCTGCTTTCAATTCCAGCTCAAGGATATCTTTTAAGACACCGGTGAATCTTTTTACGATACTATCGTCTACGTTGTTCCAATCATTTCTACCCATTGATCTTCTTGATTATCTTTAGTTATACAACGAACTCTTAGTTCCCAATTTATGGCATCAGATTCTTCTCTCAAAGTCGCCGTTGTAACTGGCGCTGCGCGAGGTATTGGTTTAGCAATAGCCCAACATTTTCAAGCGGAAAACTACCATGTGGTTATCATAGATCGTGATAAGCCGGGTTTGGAAACATGTAAAATAAAACTCACCGGCCAACCGCGGTATTCGTTTTTCCTGTGCGACGTTTCAATTCCGCTTCAGGTGCAGGAGACGTTTCAAAAGATAGTCGCCGAGTTTCCAGCTGTTCACGCCTTAGTCAACAATGCGGGTATCGCCATTTTCAAACCCGCAGAACTACTGACATTTGAAGACTGGAGTGCCGTGATGGAAACCAATTTGAACGGCACTTTTCTTTGCAGTCAGGCGTGCTTAGGAGCGCTGTTAACGGCAAAGGGCAGCATTGTGAATATAGCAAGTATCTCGGGAGTACGCGCAAGTACATTGCGTATCGCTTACGGTACAAGCAAGGCCGCCATAATGCATCTTACCAAACAACAAGCTGTAGAGTATGGCAACAAGGGAGTTAGAGCTAACTGCATAGCACCGGGTCCGGTAGAAACAGAGATGGCAAAACTTGTTCATAGCGCCGACATCCGCACGTCATACAAAGACGCGATACCCTTGGCACGTTATGGAACCACGGAAGAAATTGCAGATGCGGTTTACTTTCTATGCAGCCCTGCAGCGGCGTATATTAACGGACAAATCATCGCCGTTGACGGAGGCTTTGATGCCGCCGGTGTAGGGTTGCCAAGCCTGAGAACCTAAGTGCTTTAGCAGCTTGCGGTCAAACATGCACTAAACCCACACTCACACCATTCGCCACCGCATTCTCCATTCTCTCTCCCCTGGAGGTGGTCGGGGGGTGTCCCTGATCAAAAACAATCAGGCGTGATCAGCGGGTCGATTGATGATGTGTGCCACGACTTTTCACCGCCAAGACGCAGCGACGCTAAGATTACGCTAAGATTAAGTTGCTTCTTTGCGAATCCTTTGCGAATTGGATCTTTGTGGATTATCTCTGCGTGAAATGCATTTCGACTCTTTGTAAAAAGAAAATTGGATGCAACAATTGATTGACTATAACACCTATGTTTTGCATCATTTTAGAGCGTAAATTGCTTCTGACTAAAACTTTCTGACCTATGCGCTCCTTCACTCGCCTTTGTTCTTTCACTCTCATATTCTCGATCCTCATTTCCTTCGGCTCCCAGGCCGCCAAGGTCGACAGCCTCGACGTGCCTAGCGCTGCCATGAATAAAACTTACAAAGCGGCAGTAGTGTTGCCTGCATGGTATGCAAACAGCAAAGCGTCTTACCCGGTATTGTATCTATTGCATGGCGGAGGCGGACACTATCGGGACTGGCTGACACGTACCCCGGATAAAATGTTACTTCAAAATCTGGCAGACAAATTCAATCTTATCATTGTCCTACCAGAGGGGGAAGCCTTTGGATGGTACCTGGACAGTCCGCATGACCCAACCAATAAATTCGAAACGCACATTATCAAAGAAGTCATTCCACGGATCGATAACACGTACCGAACTGTTAAAAGCAATAAAGGACGAGTCATAACCGGGCTTTCGATGGGCGGACATGGCGCGATGTATCTGGCTACGCGTCATCCTGACATGTTTTGTGCAGCCGGCACGATGAGTGGTGCGATGGACATGAACTATACAAAATTCCGCATCAATGAAGACTTTTCGAAGTCACTCAAAGACCGCTTCGAAAAATTGTTAGGCACAGCTGATCCATCAAGTGACGTTTTTGTCAACAACTCGATTGTCAATATGGTTGACGCCATCAAAAAGAACGGATTACCAATCATGATCGACTGTGGCGTGGATGATTTTTTAATTGAAATCAACAGGGAACTACACCGCCGTTTAGTGTATAGTAATACACCTCACGACTATACTGAGAGACCCGGTGGTCATACCTGGGAGTATTGGCAGAACGCGTTGCCATATCACGTGATGTTCTTTCAAAATATTCTTAAGAATAATGGAGTAGCAGTTCGGTAGGGTGCTTTTGAACTACATCAGCAACAGCCATTTTGAAAATACATAGCTGAGAAGCCTGCGCATGTTCCGGAAGCAATGCTATCCCTTATCTACATTTAAAATTGTTTGGAATAACACATTAGCTCCATTCGTCATGTCTACCGCCTTGGTAAATTCTTTGGGTGAATGGCTGATGCCTCCAACACTGGGTACAAAGATCATGGCCATAGGTGCAATTAGCGACATGTTTTGAGAATCATGGATAGCTCCACTTTGCATAAACTTCGTGGTGAAACCTAAGCCTTTAGCAGATGTATTTATTTTTTGCATTAGTGATTGCGTTGCCAATGCGGGCTTGATGGTAAACTGTGGTTCAAAAGTAATGCTGACTTTTGAATCAGCTGCAATTGTTGCGGCCCGCTTTTGAATTTCATTGAACAACGTTTCAACTTTTTCGATCGACAAGTCCC
>DASVBA010000006.1:0-3667 GCA_036376095.1 Chryseolinea sp. | reverse complement strand
TTTGTAGGTAGCCTCTTGGTTATCATTTGTTGCGTAACATAAGGTGTCCCGTGTGTCGGCAAAATGCTTCGGCAAATTCTCTATGCCGTACTTCTCAATCATTATGTTCTTCAAATAATCAGCGATAGCCTGCGTTTCTGTGGCAAGCATAGTCGTTTGGTTCACAACACCGATGCGAAGTAGGTCGCGCTCCGGCACAAATCCCGTTGAATACTTATCGGCAAACTCTCTGTAAAACTCTTCCTTTGATCCGGTTCCATTGATGTATGTTGAAAGCCTTTCGGCATCATTCATATCTCTTACAATGATCGAATGACCAAACTTTGCGCTGTGAGAAAAAGTAGCGCGCGTTTCCTCATGTCTTGGCTTCCCGTGAATTACTATGGTATAGTCGTCGCTGCCGAGCTTTTGCGACCGGTTCCATACCTTTTCAACAAATGGACAAGTGGTATTGTATTGTTCCACCTGAACCCCTTTGTCTAAAAGAAGCTGTTCGATTTCCAATGTCGTTCCGAAAGCAGGTATGATCACTATATCGTCCTGATGGACCTCATCCCACGGAATGAATTGCGTGCCATCAGTATCCATTATGAATCTTATTCCGCGGCCTTGAAGGTCATCATTTACTTCCTGGTTATGAATCATCTGGCTCAGCAAAAAAACCCTTTTGTGGGGATTGTCCTCAAGAGCCTTGTAGCTGATCTCGATTGCATTCTCTACGCCGTAGCAAAAACCAAAATGTCTGGCTAAATAAAACTGAACGGGGCCGAAGTCGAGAATTGTAGGCGTAAAGTCTTGCTTACGCAGATCTTTCGAACGGCGAATTTCTTTTATCCTTCCGGTTATTGATGACCGGTAATAAGCAGGGATCTGAAACTTTTTGATAACAAATAATAGCTTACTGCTAACCGTAAAGTTAGGGTTTTGCTAATAAGAAAGAGGATTACCTGCACATCGTTTTGATAAAACATCCGAGTGCAGGTAACCAAGTAACCTATGCTGCTTTGGAAAGTTTGTCTTCCTTGATCTTGTTAACGCGGATCTCCTTTTTTTCAAGGTCGAACCACCTCACTTCGACAAAATTGTTTTTGATGTACTTTAAAACTTCCATCACTTTCCCATCAATCTTACTGCGAACACGTTCGCCTTTTCTAAACAGCTTCCTCATAATTCGTAAAAGGTGTGTCTACATTCTGAAGGCGTAGTTGAACTCTCTTGGAAAGTCCTCATACGTTCCCGACAAAATAACCAAGTCGCCTTGTTTCTTTTTCTTCATTAAATCGGTGAATTCTTTAACGGACTTCACAGCTACATCGTTCACCTTTGTAACTATAAAACCGTCTCTCATTTCTGTATACCTTGCCAATCGCCCATTGCCAAGTTTAATTTTTACACCGTTGTTCAGGTCTAATTTTTTCAGAACTTTTGGATCAACGGTTTCCAGTTGAATGCCCAGCGTGGACGTAATTTCTCGTTCCTCAGGTTTAACCGTGCCTGTAGATCCATCCCGGGCCTTGAGAACAACCGGAATGGTCAACTCGTTCCCCTTTCGATTGACAATCATGTTCACCTTATCGCCCGGACGATGACGGCCAATATACTCAATTAACGCCGTACTCGATCTAATGGGGGTTTCGTCGATCTTAACGACCACGTCGCCTTCTTTCAGTCCAGATTCTTTCGCAGAGCTCTTCTCTGCGAAGCCTGAAATATAAGCCCCCTCTCTGACCTGAAGGTCGTGCTCTTTTGCGATTTGACTATTGACGCTTCCAATAGATACTCCAAGCCATCCGCGCTGGACTGCACCAAATTTCATGAGGTCCTCAACAATTTTGCTGACGATGTTGGATGGAACTGCAAAGCCGTATCCGGAATAAGAACCCGTAGGACTAGCGATGGCAGTGTTTATGCCTAACAAACCGCCATTCAATTCCACTAATGCGCCTCCGCTGTTACCAGGGTTGATAGCTGCATCCGTCTGAATAAACGATTCTATGGCAGTGCTGCCCTCACCGGAATTTCTATTGAGGATATTAATGTTTCTTCCCTTTGCGCTAATGATCCCGGCTGTTACGGTTGAATTCAGATTGTAGGGGTTTCCAACTGCAAGGACCCATTCGCCCACCTTAGCTTTATCAGAGTCCACGAACGAAAGCGAGGGTAGCCCCTTTTCATTGACCTTAACCAACGCAAGGTCAGTATCAGGGTCTGTGCCGATGACCTCTGCCTTGAAGGTTCTGTTGTCGTATAAGGTCACCTCTACAATGTCCGCATCCTGCACTACGTGATTATTTGTTACGATGTAACCGCTCTCACTAATAATGACCCCGGAACCAGAGCTCTGGCTCGGCCCTTGAGGGCCGCGCGGTCCGAAAAAGTCGCGGAAGGGATCTATGGACTGTACCTCTTCGCTTCTGCTTATACCCTCTTGGGTCGAGCGAATGTATACGACAGCCGGCATGACTTTTTCAGCTGCCACCGTGAAATCCAATGGAGCCATTGCGCCGTTCTCGTCGACCGTGTAAGCCACTTTAGACGCAGGAACATCCACTACATACTCGACTTTAGCCGCAGGATCATCTTTTTGAACCCACTGATTGGATACCAGGGTAACAACGCTTCCAAGGACAGCCGCCAGGAAAAGTGAACCGAATCTTTTCATATTCTTACCGTGTTTTTATTTAACAATTATACATTTTAACGTCTGTTAAAATATTTCATCAAAAATTGGGCAGAAAGTGTCTCCAAGGAATTTTTGTCAGTCTGATCATGACTCTTTTTCAGCAGCTCTCTCCGCGGTGTCTCTAAATACGAAAACTTTCGGATTTAAGTTCTCTTCTGTCATGATTTTGTTACAGTCGGATGCAGAACATGTCATCCGGGAAAAAAATGATCCATACGCCCCGACCTCTAACCCCAGCCAGCATGTCCACCAATAGGCCTACCGTTATGAAGTTCATTGTCTGAATTTTATTGTCGGCAACAAGCCCGGATTTGTCTTTTATCGCCTTTTTTGGTTCGCATAATTGCCTTGAATAGTCACCCGCCTTACGGTATTTACGCACGATTTGAAGTATTCACGTAAAAAGCAGCACGATTCATTGAACTTCATTCTCAAAAAAACCGTACTCGGATTTATGGAGGAACTTTACACTGGCCTTTCAAGCGCTCAACAACAAAACGACAAAGAGCTGGCTCATCGTAAGCTTAGGCGTTTGAGAAATTTGCTTATCATTTGGCTGGTATCTTTTTTATGCAGCATCTTGTGGTTTTCATTCTCTCCCGGCATCTAAGTGATTCCTTATTTTTTAGATACTTTTGCTTGAATGACTATAGCAGGCAAAATCATCCTCAAGAAAGGAAAGGAATATTCTATTGAGCGGAAACATCCGTGGATATTTTCCGGTGCAATTCAAAGGACCGAGGGCGTTTTAACAGATGGGTGCTGGACCGAAGTGGCGGACTACAAAGGAAATATCTTGGGATTCGGCCACTATCAAAATGGGAGCATTGCTATTAGGTTGCTTTCGTTTGGAAAGGATTTTCCCGCAAATGATTTTTGGAGTGTAAAGATCGCTAGCGCCCTATCCCTGCGTAAAGCCGTCAATCTTCCAACACCTGCTACTAATGCATTTCGTTTGATCCATGGAGAAGGCGACGGCCTTCC
>DASVBA010000866.1:0-7648 GCA_036376095.1 Chryseolinea sp. | reverse complement strand
TGAAGAGATGTGGCGGGCCAGGAATCCGGCGATACCAATTCCGATCACGATAGAAAGCACGGTAAGGTAAAACGAGATGTTACGCGTTTGCTGGACCGACGCCGTCAAGGTCTTGCGTTGGTCTTCACGAAATGCATATTCCGCATTTGTAAATCCTCTGAATTTACGCTGAATGTCTTGCTGGATTTCATCTTCCAGCCGGTCCGAGAGCTTCTTGCGGTAAAGCGCGTCAAATGCTTTTGCAGCACTGTCAGACAGCATCGCGTGTTTCTTGGCGTCAAGTAGTGGTGTCGCGAACTCCTGTCCCCAACGGTCATACAAGGAAACGATCTCGCTGAGCAATTGTCTTTGTGATTTGTTATCAATAGTCAGCGTTGATAGTTCATTCAGTATTTGCTCATTTTCGATAATCGCTGAGTCATACGATTGCAGGAAGAACGTCTCATTGGTCAAGAGATACCCTCTTAGCCCGCTCACCAGGTTCAGAATATTGCGTTGGAATCGGTTGCTGTTGCGAAGTGTTGTGGATGATTTGGAAAATTTGTCGGAGTTTTCGTTGACCTTTTCGGATTGCTGATAGTTAATGTAAGTCGTTATTGAAAAAAGTAAAAGGATGAGAAAGAAGCCACAAAGAATTAGGAAAGAGATCTTCATCAGGCCGGGATTAGGGGACGGGATGTTAAATAAACGCAACAGTTGTGCAGAAAAAGGAAATTGTCTTTAAATCAAGGTCAGAATGGAAATCTGAACCCTTTGTCGCGTAAATTCCCCATTTTGTTGACCGGTCGCTGTGGAGTAATATACTCACTGGCCTGCAATTGGACATTCAGAGCAAAACTGCACGTCTAAACATTAATTTAGAAACCATTGGTTAAATTTCCGGAACGGCTAAATTTGAATGCTAGCATTTTCCAAAATGAGCCATGCATTTGTAAGAGACGAGGATGGTCAGACGCTGAATGACATTGCGCCCACACTTGGCGCGCTCGTTCAATATCTGACGACGGGCAATAATGGAGTTCGTGTGTATGAACGCAGGAATTACAAGAATGCGGAGGGAAGGGTCATTCACGAAATGAGCGATGGGCTATCATACTCAAAGGATGAGGGGGGTCGCTGGATAGTTTTACCGTTGTGAGCAAAATACGTTACACATTTGGGGAAACATCCCAGTACGGTGAACGTAACTAGTAACCAAAATCTCTTTTCAATATTGGAGCCCTCAGTTAAGGCCAGAATTTATTCACTTGACCTGTTACGCGGATTAGTAATGATCATCATGGCCCTCGATCATGTCCGCGATTTCTTCCACGTTGACGCGTTCACCAGCGACCCGCTGGACGTCACGACCACCACCGTACCCCTATACTTCACCCGGTGGATTACCCATTTTTGCGCCCCGGTTTTTGTTTTCCTCGCGGGAACATCTGTCTACCTGCAAGGACTCCGCAAGGACAAGAATGAGCTGAGCATGTTTCTGTTTCAGCGTGGACTGTGGTTGATTTTCGTCGAACTGGTTATTATCACATTCTCCTGGACGCTCGACATTACTTTTCCGGTTTTCGTGATGCAAGTGATCTGGGCGATCGGTATATGTATGGTGTTCATGGGTTTTGTGATCCAACTTCCCTATGCCGCCATAATGTTTCTCGGCATCGCCATTGTAGCAGGCCACAACATTCTGGACTACGTGCCGTCAACCCACAAAGGCTTCTTCTGGGATTTGACCAGGAACGGTAACTTCTCTGTGTACGAGCTTGTCGAAGGCCATAGGTTTGTCATTATTTACCCATTTATTCCCTGGCTGGGAGTAATGATGCTTGGCTATTGTATAGGAAAGATCTATGACCCCGCGTTTGCGCCCGTCGAACGCAAGAAGGTCCTGATCCGATTAGGCATCGGTTTACTACTCTTGTTTGCAATAATCAGGAGCTTCAATGCTTATGGAAATCCGTTTCAATGGTCAAAACAGGAGAGCGTTCTCTACACATTCCTCTCGTTCATGAATGTTCATAAGTATCCCCCGTCGTTGCTGTATCTCTGCGCTACTTTGGGACCTGCATTATTGTTCCTCGCAGTCTTTGAAAATTCAAACAACAAGATCACAAAAGTAATAAGCGTATTCGGTCGTGTGCCGTTGTTCTATTACGTTCTTCACTTTTACTTTATACGCTTCCTTTGTATGTTCTTCTTTATCGCCCGCGGCCACTCCATCACGGAAAGGACACCTGATCTCTTTGGATTAATGCCCTTTAAATTTGTCATCGCCGGAGAAGGAGTGTCGCTGGGCTGGGTGTATGTTATATGGATATTGCTCGTCATGGCGCTCTATCCACTATGTGTCTGGTTCAATAAGTATAAAATGTCCAGGACCAATTGGTGGTTAAGCTACCTGTAGGACGTCGGCTCCTGGCGGGGCAACTTGTCCAATATGTACTTGAGATGATAGACGGTCATTGCATCTTTGGTTTTAAGCAATGCCTTTTCGATTCGCATCCTGATATCATTTAATTTATTCTTGGTGACCGGACCTACATCCCGGTTGTCCCAGCCGGATTTTGGTGTCGCCAGGTCCATTAGCCTTTCTACATAATAACGTTGAAGGTTGCGTCTGTAGAGGCTGACAGTACCTGCATAACTAAGCTCAGTCCACATTGTGTTATCCAGATCGTCCAGGTAGTTGACCAGCCGGTAAGCCTTATTTGGATACAAGGCTTCTCCTTCGGAAAGCCTGTTAAGCGTAGCGTTGCTTAAAAGGTTATTAAGGACCATCCGCTGCGCGTCTCCAATAATTTGTTCCGGAGATTGCCCTGTACGTGAAAGTACCGCCGTATCGAGCAACCATGTGGGCGTCTGGAAAATGTTGTCGGACAAGAATTTCAGCGCTTCACGTTGCACTGTCGCAGGTACAATGGAAAAGACAGGCCCTATCTGCTCTCCGGTCTTGTGAGTTTCATACGTGCCACCAATATTTGTGGCGACGTGCCCAAGATAATAATTGAACTGGGCGACAACTCCCGAGTAAACGCGCCGAAGACTCTTATACCCTTCATTTGGTTCATAGGTCCACTGAACCAGTCGCGGAACGATACGTTGCAGGTTCTTTATGCCATATGCTCCAGCTTGCATAGCGTTGTCGCCAAGGTCCTCTGTTTGCACACGTGGATCGTCTGAGTTGAACTCAGATCCAAACCAAAGCCTTTTGTTCTTTGTGTTGTCCATGATCCAACCGTTGAGGAAAGGTATCTCATTTTCTTCCGAAGTAATTTCCGGCAGTAGCTTGTATCCATATTCTATAGCCCATAGATCGTAGTCTCCAATACGTGAAATAAGTCCCCTTTCGGTAACACTGTCCTCCGGCTGTGCTACGTAATTAAATCTCGAGTAATCCATAATTGATGGCGTATGCCCATGTTCTTCAAGCCAGTTACGGTCTCTTAGTTTTTCAACAGGCACCATAGAACTGCTTCCAAAATTATGTGTGAGGCCCAGTGAATGGCCGACCTCATGCGCACAGACAGAACGAATCAGCTGCCCCATAAGGTCGTCGTCGAACTTCATCCGTTGTGCTCGCGGATCTGTTGCACCACACTGGATCATATACCAATCGTGTAGTATAGACATGAGGTTGTGATACCAGTTAATATGACTCTCAAGGATCTCACCGCTCCGTGGATCCGTAATTATCGGACCCGCCGCATTTGCAAGCGACGATGGCTTGTAGACAATTGCGGAATGACGGGCATCCTGCAGACTCCAATTGGGCTGCTCCTGAGGATCCGGCGCTTCTTTCGCCATGATGGCATTCTTAAATCCAGCACGCTCAAAGGCGACTTGCCAGTCATTTACTCCCTGCATAAGGTAGGGGATCCACTTCTTAGGGGTCGTCGGATCTATATAATAAACAATCGGCTTCACAGGTTCTACAAGCTCACCTTGCTTATACTTTTCCATGTCCTCAGGCTTCGGCTCTAACCGCCATCTCTTGATATAGTTAACAACTTTGATCCCCTGAGGATTAGCATCATAGTCAGTATACCTCTCCGTAAAATAGCCCACACGTGGGTCAGCAAACCGTTTTCGCATCGGCTTTTTCGGTAACAATACGAACGATGTATTTAGCTCCAGGGTAAAATTGTTGTCACTGGTCGTCTGAACATACGTCTTAATAGTCCGCACTTCGAGGTTTAGCGGAAATGAGCTAATGTCTTTAATGTAACACATATTAGGCTGCATGCTTCCGACCTGCATGGACTTGCGTGTTGATGGATTGAAAAATAGAATGTCATTATCGCCGTTAATGTAGTCTGTAACGTCGATCACGCTGGTTTGTCCGCCAGGAGAATATGCCCCGATGCCGAACGCGGCTACTAATGGTTGAAGATTTGACCTGACAACAGCATTGAACATTGAATTTGTGCTGTCTCCTGGTTGCTCTTCGTAAGTGATGCGTCGAAGAAAGAGTTTATGATCGGGGCCTTTTTCAAATCGAATTATAGTGCTGCCTACCTGATCGCCGGCGTACCCGCCGGCTTCATGTCGGCCGCCCGCGGCGCCTTGAGCAATCCGTGTAACGATCAGTATATCGCGTCCAAGTAGGTTATTGGGAATTTCGAAATAATACTTGTCATCAACCTGGTGAACGGTAAACAAACCTTCCCGTGTGATCGCATAGGGCTTTATCAGCTTGCTGTAATTACTAGGGGCATCCAACTGCATGTTTCCCGCAGGCACCGCGGATGGCGTTTCCTGAGTGGTCGTATCCGGAGGGGCAAGAGGCAGGGCACGCTGACCTGGGACAGGCGTGCGCGGCCTGAGCGTATCCGGTTTGGTCTGTTGTTGTGCGTACGCTGTGAAGGACCAACAAGCAAGCAATGCTACAATTAACTTCATCATACGTTGTTTGGAATTCGTTTGGGTATCCAACGAAGGACCGACACCTTCCGTATTTTTTTATTAACCTGATTTAAGAATTCAAGGTTCATTCGAACTCGGGAAGGTCAGTGCAAAATTTTTAAAAAACTTCTGCAATTCCAACTTGTATTAGACGGACGGCGTTTAACGCCCACTCATTTGCGTTACATCAGCGGTAAATTCCCGCACTCGCTCGCAATTAAATGAAAACAGGTTCCCTGTTGTAAAAAAAGAACTAGTCGCTAAGTGTAGTAATTGTTATTTGCTTTCGGTAAATACCAGACAAACTGGTGCACCAATTGAGATCTTGGTACCTGTCGCAGTCAGCAAGCCTGTTTTTCCGTCTCGCTTGAATACGATAATGTTATCGCTGTTCTGGTTCCCCACGAGCAGGAATTTTCCCGTTGGATCAATTGCGAAATTACGCGGTGTTTTACCCAACGTTGACTGCCTGCCGGCTACGGCAAGCTTTCCGCTCTTGTCAATAGAACAAATAACAATTTCATTTATATCTCCACGAAGCGATCCATACAAAAAGTTTCCATCAGGAGAAACATGAATGTCTGCAGCATCGATCCTTCCGGCAGAACCAGGCGATACTAACGTTACCGATTCCTTAGCTGTCAACTTGCCATTGGAATAATCAAACGCCGTAACAGCCCCGGTCATTTCCTGAATGAGAAACGCCCATTTACCATTGGGATGAAACGTGAAGTGTCACGGCCCACCACCTGGTGTTATCGATACGAATGCCGGACTAGCCGGTGTAAGTGGTTGAGCTTTCGTTACATCAACTTTGTAAATATTTATTTTATCCGTTCCGAGGTCAGGAACGAACAGATACTTTCCATCCTTTGACAATAAAGTGGCATGCACATGAGGCTTTTCCTGATTGCCTTTGTTTATACTGCTGCCCTGATGCTGAATTGACTGCACCTTATCACTCAACGATCCATCCGGATTAATAGGTACAGCAGCCAGGCTTCCTCCGCCATAGTTTCCTACGAATGCAAATTTGTTCTTGTTGTCAACCGACACATAGCACGGACCATTACCTCCGGCAGGAGCGCTGTTGACGAATGTAAGCTTCCCGCTCGCTGCCTCGTAGTTGAAAGCGCTAACGCTGCCTTCGCCAACTTCGCTAACTGCGTACACATGTTTGCGATCACTCGATACGGTAAGGAAAGAAGGATTCTTAATGGCTGGCGATTCGGCCTTGTAGGAAAGTTCTCCCGTTTCGCTGTTGAAAGTATATACATACATTCCGTTACTCTTACCTGGGTTCGTATAGGTCCCTACAATCAGATTATAGGTTTTTGAAGATTGTGCGTTAGCCATAAGCATTGTGGTGATTAGCAATGACAAGGTGATGATTGTTTTCATTTGCTGTGTTTTATCGTTGATAAGGTATTACTTATTCGAATTTAATGGAATGAAATTTATCGAGTTCATGAAATGATTTTTTTATGAATGGAGTCCACGACCATTTAATCATCGAACCCGTATCATAATCAAGCCGGCAGAAATTAGCGTTCCATTGCGTGCCGCTGACAGGAGGGACCCTGGGAAGTAAACCCAGGGCGGTGTACGGAAAAAAAATCTCTGCATTCCATGAACTTATACTGGAACCGATCTCTTTATTTCCGCCAATTATTTCAACTTGTTTTTGAATTCCAGTTCGATGAACACCATCGTTATGACGTGGTATCCAACCAAGGAATTTATTATTGATGTTTGAAATGGTGAGGATTAATTCTTTGCCGAGATGGTTGACCTCATATTCAAAGTAAACCGCGGCCTCCGGATCTGTATGAAAAAATACTTCGAAGACATCTCCATTAAAAATGCTTTCGAAATCCTTATAAGGCTTTGTAGTTATCTTTTCATCGTCGCCTTGAAATAGAACGTAGATCCCTGTAGCCGAGTAGAGAATTTTGAACTTTGATGCGTTCGTATTGCCACCTTCATCAAGTTTAGTTAACGGATTCCATTCCGTTTTCGACCATTCCCCATCATTGCCTTTTCCTGTTATGACAAAGTCATTACATTTTCTTACGAGCAACACCGTTTGTTGATCTTTCGCGTTTTGTCCGATTGCATCCAGTATAGGGATCATGACAACAAAGCACGAAACCCACATCATGCGAGCCATTAGGAGTGCACCGTGAGTATTTGTGTTTTGCATGATCTATTTCTTCAATTGTTGATCTGTTGTGCGACCTTTGATGACTGTCTTATCCGTTTCACGGTACGTGCACTTACTTGCTGCCCGTTGTTTCCAAAATTCATTCTTATGTATGTTACTATGGAAGCAATCGCGTGATCATCCAAATGTTTGTTCTGAGGCATTATACCGTTGTAAGTCTTTCCATTTACGTTGATTTCACCCTGCAATCCGTTCAGAACGATGTCAATCAGCCTTTCTTCGTCACCATTCACCCAGTCAGAACCAGCCAATGGCGGGTAACGGTTGTTGTCTCCCTTTCCATTCCGTTGATGGCAGGCAGCACAATAAGTGTTGTACAGGATACTACCGCTGAGTTCATCACCCCTGTGTAAATCGTCAGTTACTTCATCAGGAGTTTTAATGTAGGATCGAGCGGTGCGTTTTTCCATTTCTAGCAACGCCGACTGATCAAACATTTGCTTTTCCCCTTTGTACATCACCCGCCAGATCTTTCCTTTGTTCGACTCGCTGATATACAATGATCCATCCGGGCCTGTGGCCAGACCC
>DASVBA010000846.1:0-5707 GCA_036376095.1 Chryseolinea sp. | reverse complement strand
GAAAATGTTATTTACTTAGCGACCCGGTAGGAATAATTCCGACTCCACATGATATTGAATGAGAAGCTACTACATTTAAGTTATTGACTACGCTTTTGAAGACTTTATGAAAAGATTGTTCAGAATATCTGTTATTGCTTTAATATTTTTCTTGCAGATAGATTCTCTTCTTGCTCAGAAAAAAAAGGTCAGTTACAGTGGTATCTATCCACAACTTGCTTACTACAACAATGAAGGGGAGTGCGGCACCGGCGCCGTAGTCCCATGGGCGGGTAGGCTTTGGGTGATTACCTACGGACCTCACCTTCCTTTCGGTTCATCCGATAAGCTTTATGAAATAACACCTGATCTTGCCCAGATTGTCAGGCCCGAAAGTACGGGTGGGACACCGGCTAACCGATTGATACATAAAGAAAGCAACCAGCTTTTCATCGGGCCTTACGCCGTCGATTCGGTCGGAAATGTCAGAGTAGTTCCATACAAAAATGCACCAGGCCGTTATACCGGAACGGCACGGCATCTTACTGACCCTGAGAGTAAGATTTACATTGGGACAATGGAGGAGGGTTTTTATGACGTGGATGTGAAGACGCTGCAGACGACGATGCTTTATAGAGACGCTAACGTGAATGACACGGGTCGTCATGATACAGAAGTTAACCCATACGGCGGACTCCTTCCGGGGGCACACGGTAAAGGCTTGTATTCGGGTCAGGGTGTTCTGGTATATTCCAATAACGGTGAAGCCAGCAAAGAGGCGTTACAAAAATTCGACGTGGAATCAGGATCGCTTTCCGAATGGAATGGTAAGGATTGGAAGGTGGTTCGAAGGAGCCAGTTCGTAGAAGTTACGGGTCCCGGAGGAATTTACGGCAATAGCAAAGCAACGGATGCTATATGGGCAACTGGATGGGATCATAAATCTGTTTTAGTCGGTGTACGAGGCCAGGGATCCTGGTCCTTTTATAGACTGCCGAAAGCAAGCCATAGCTATGACGGTGCTCATGGGTGGAACACGGAATGGCCAAGGATCAGGGATATTGGAACGGCAGAGAAACCAGACTATCTGATGACAATGCATGGTATGTTCTGGAAGTTTCCAGGCACGTTTAGCGCAAAAAATAATGCAGGTATTCGCCCACGGTCTGCCTATCTGAAAGTGATCGGTGACTTCACACGCTGGAATGATCAGCTAGTGTTTGGATGCGACGACTCGGCACAAAAGGAATTTTTAAACAGAAGAAAGACAAAGGGCAACATAGAAGGACCTGGCCAGTCGAACTCCAACTTATGGTTTACAACGCTGAATTTGCCGGACGAACTCGGACCTGCCACGGCGGAGGGAGCCGTTTGGCTTTCTGAAAAGGTTGAAGCCAATGAACCTTCCGAGCCTTTTTTGTTTGCAGGATGGAAACGAAGAATGGCCTGGATCAACAACGAAGGAACCATTGCTGTTACCTTTAAATTGGAAGTCGATCGTGGCGGTGATGGAAAATGGGAATTAATAAGGTCTGTCGAGACCGGAGCTGGGCAAAGCTCCGCGGTAGCGTTCGAAGAGGGTGAGAAAGGTGAATGGATTCGCGTAACAAGCGACAAGCCCACTACCGCTACCGTTCATTTCACCTATACTGACCTCTCACGATTTTACAATTCGTCAGAAAAACTTTTCATGGGCTTTGCGAAGAGCGGGAGCACCAATTATAGCGGAGGGTTACTCTACGGCCTGGGGAATAATCGGCGGACACTGGGAATTCTGGCCGGAGCCATTTCAGATAATAAATTCTCGGAGCAAGGTTATTATGAACTTGACGCTGACATGAATCTTGTAAAAAAAGAAGATGCTGAAACCGCCGGATTCATTCGTGAGAAATTTGCAATACCTAAGAATGTAATGACCGTTGATGGGTCATCCGTATTGATTGTGGACGATAAGGGAAGAAGGTGGCGCCTGCCACTTGGCGATGACAAGCTTGGAAAGCATCATGAAAACAATTTAATGAGGATCTGCAGGGAGGTGGCGACTGAACGTGACTTATTAAATGCACATGGTACCTTTTATGAACTGCCTGCCGAAAACGCCGATGGATTTGCCAAGATAAGACCGATAGCATCGCATAACCTCGCGATTCATGACTATGCCTCTTACCGTGGCATGCTGGTAATGACCGGACTCGAGTCAAATGCCATTGTGAACAAAGAGCATATCGTCCGGTCGGCAGATGGAAGAGCCCAAGTATGGGCTGGGACGATCGATGACCTTTGGAAGTTGGGAAAACCAACGGGCCATGGTGGACCGTGGAAGGAATCATCAGTAAAAAAGGGCGAAGTGTCCGATCCTTATCTCGTTGGTTTCTACGATAGGAAAACGCTAACACTATCTCATGATGCAAAGGGGCCGGTTACATTCAAAGTAGAAGTTGAACCCATCGGACACGGACCATGGATGAAGTACAAGGAAATTGTCGTTCCACCAGGAAAGAAAATTGTTCATGTCTTTCCGGATACTTTTCAATCACGTTGGATAAGATTTTCAGCGGATCAGGATTGCAGCGCGACTGCCTGGCTTGTCTATCAATAGCGAAGCTAATTTTACATTTTACATTTATCATTTTACATTTTGCGGTTAAAAACGATAAACGTCAAACATCCCACTCAAAATCCATCCATTCATCCGGAGCAGAACTAAACATACATTGGATTGCTCTTTCTACCCAAGCACCCGTTCCTTCGGTTTAAAGAACCCATAAACGGCTGATTCAACGCATTGTGGCTTTGCCAACATCCCATTATTCGCCTTTAAAATTTGCGTGGTCTGGTCGATTTTAATTATCGTCTTTTCACCAAGGCGTACGATATTTTAGCATCATGTACCAGTTGAAAAAATTTAAGGAGTAACAAACGAAAGTAAGACGATTAGTAGCGATTGGCAGGTCCACTACATCGGTGCAATCACAAGTGATCAGAGTTGTACGTAAAATACTTAAGTCAAGAATGGCAACTGCACGACCCGAGAGCTCAAACAAGTGTGAGTGTTTAAAAAACTTAGTTAAATTTGAGTAATCCTGTGCCGAGATGGTCAACATTAACGAGTCTTTAAGAAGAAACATTGCAGTTGCCAATCGCCTCGCACTTATATTAAGTTTCCTTTCGTTCGCTTATTTGGGAATCCTGATTGCGAATTTTGGCATCAGCGTCACGACACCAATCATTTTTGGCGTTGGAGGGCTTTTTTTGGGAACGATTTTTCTTAATAACCGGGGCTACTACCATATTGGGAGACTGTTGATCTCGACGGTGCCGGCCCTTATAACAATGTACGCCGCGATTATTGCCAAACTGGATGACCCTTCCTTTACTGACATTCTTTACTACGATGCACGGTTCGTGCTATTACTGCTTGGAATTGTGCCTTGCCTTGTCTTTGACATTAAAGAATACTGGTTTTTGTTTTCTTCTTTGCTGACAATTTTATGCTGTCTGCTACTTTTCGATCCAATTCATGAAATGTTAAATGTTGGCTATTTTCAGAGGGGTTTTTTGGGCCGTTCTTATTATTACATAAACTATGTATCTGCAATTGCATTCGTCGGTATAGCTGCTGGAGCCGTTACACTCAAGGCGTTCATAGAAAAATACGAAGCTGTAAATGCCTTGTTTAAGAAAGACCTGATGGAAAAGAACAGCAATCTTACAGAGGCCTTGAAAAATATAGAGACCCAGAACGAAGAGATTGTGAGCCAGAGCGAGGAGCTGCTGGCAAGCCAGGAGAAGCTTATGGAGGCTAACATCATCATTGCTCAACAAAACGCTGACCTGGAAGCCAAAGTAAAACAAACTGGATCTGAACTTTATATTTCGAACGAGGAACTGATCAAGAGAAATAGTGAACTTAGTCAATTTTCGTACACCATCAGTCATAATTTGCGTGGACCCATAGCCAGACTGTTGGGTCTCGTGAACGTGGCGACATTCAACGCTAACATCATGCAAGATCGTGATGCAATGAAAATTGTCGAACATATCCGGACCTCGGCAACCGACCTTGACAATGTAATTAAAGATCTAACGGTCATAGTTGATACTCGTAACAGCATCATTCAAAACATGCAGTTGTTGTCGCTCCATGAGGAGTGGGTCCATGTGAAGAACCTTCTCGATATTTCGCCGGATTTTGAGAGGAATCACTTTCAGGTGAATTTTTCCGCTGCCCCTCAGATCATCTCCGTAAAGCCACTGCTAAACAGTATAATTTACAATCTTGTCAGCAATTCAATTAAATATAAAGCCTACGATCGTGAGCTGTCAGTCTCAATCCGGACTTTTCAAAACGCTAACTTTTGGATGCTTCAAGTGGAAGATAATGGCTTGGGGCTTGACATGGGGCTGCATCAACGCGATCTGTTCAAGATGTATAAACGATTCCATAAGAACCTGGATGGAAAGGGACTCGGTTTATATCTTATGAAGCTTCATGTGGAACTGCTAAACGGCTTTATAGAAGTTAATAGCGAGGTGAATGTTGGAACAGTCTTCACAGTGTATTTCAAAAAAGGAGACAATACGACTGAGGCTCAATTATAAATTCGGTGAGAATGTTTTCGGAACGCCAGGGTGGGGCCTTTTTGTTGGCGCTGATTCCGCGAAAAATCTTGAATTAGACACCGCATTTTGTAAGCACAGGTATAATATTTGCCTTGCGAGTTGTTATAAAGTTAGGATCACCCATTATGAAAAAGAACATTACCTTGAGATTGCTGGCTACCGTTGGCCTTGGCGGAGTACTTTATGTAAACGCTTTGGCTGTATTTCAGCCTTTAAACGGATTAACGACTAAGCAGGTCGCAGATTTATACCCAACGCTGTTCACTCCGGCCGGCATTACATTTAGCATTTGGAGCCTTATCTATTTGTCCTTGATAGGTTTCCTGTTTCTGGCGTGGCTACGCACGGACAGTCTTCTTATCGATCAGATCCTTCCGTGGTTCATTCTCTCAAGTGTACTAAACATGGCTTGGATCGTCGCCTGGCATTTCTTGCTCCCATTTGTGTCTGTGGTTATCATGATTGGACTGCTTGCAACTCTTATCGGTATTTTCCGAATAATCCAAACTGACTTGTCAATAGATAAACTTGAAGCGGGTTTTGTCGTCTTCCCCTTCAGACTATACCTGGCATGGATTTGTGTTGCTACAATAGCAAACATCGCTGCCTTGCTGGTGCATTGGAAATTGGCAGGAGGCAGTATTGCTCAGGAGTTTTGGACCATTGTTATGATGGCGATAGCTACGGCCTTATCGCTATTGTTTGTCAATCGTTACCGGGCTTGGTCATTTGGCTTAGTTGTCTTGTGGGCACTATTTGGAATTTGCTTACGATGGGAATCAGGGCAACATCCTTACATAGTGATTGCAGGTATTGTCCTGATGATTAGCCTGTGCGGTTACACAATATATTCCGCTGTTTACGGCAAAAGAACTTGGCAGACAAAACCCATTAAGGACGCCTCTATTCGGCAGGCTGATGATAGAAAATAGTATTTTTTAAAGAACAGGCGTAGGGTGTTTTGACACCTGTGCTTCTTTACTGATCAATCCGAGTGCTATTGACACCAGGTCGTAAACTGTGTCAATGTGCAACTTAGTAATCTCCGCGATTTCGCTATAGGTTAAGCCAATCTGGAATTTTTAAGTAAATCACTTCGCGATGG
>DASVBA010000817.1:0-6934 GCA_036376095.1 Chryseolinea sp. | reverse complement strand
GTCTTGATTCCCGGGAACATGTTCGTTACACCCTACTAAATACTAACTACTAAAGACTAAATACTCCGGAGTACCTTCACCACAATAAAATTTATCATCTTACGACAATGGTTTTAGGGCAACTTAAAACCATTTTTGTTTTATGAGGGTTGTAGGGTTGTATTTTAGCAGCAGGATGGCTATGATTGTTCTATCGAAAGGGCATGTCCCTCTCACTTAATTCTTTAGCTCCAAAAAAAACCGCATCGTAAAATTTAACATATGAACTATAATAATGAATTCAGGAAGTACGCCGTTCAACATATGGGCATGAGCGGCAACACAGTTGACAGCTATTCTCAAAAGATCAACAATATGACCCAATACGTTATTGAAGAACGCCCGGGGAATTTTCGCGCCATTGATGTCTTTACCCGGTTGATCTCAGATCGTATTATATTTCTTGGGATGGGAATCGATGATCAGATTGCCAATCTTATTACTGCGCAACTGCTTTTCCTTGAATCATCAGACCCGAAAAAAGATATTATCATGTACATAAATAGTCCCGGAGGTTCGGTGTACGCGGGCCTCGGCATTTATGATACCATGCAGTACGTTAATCCCGATGTCGCAACGATTTGCACCGGGCTGGCTGCTTCAATGGGTGCCGTATTATTGACTGCTGGTGCCTCTAAAAAAAGATCCGGACTGCCCCACTCCCGTATTATGATCCACCAGCCGATGAGTGGAATGCAGGGCCAGGCTTCAGATATGGAGATATCGCTGAAACAAACGTTGGAAGTCAAAAAGGACTTGTACAACATATTGGCTAAACACAGCGGAATGAAGTATGAAAAGATCGAAAAGGATTCCGACCGTGACTACTGGATGAGAGCTTCTGAAGCCAAAGAATACGGATTGATCGACGAAGTACTGGACCGCAAGAAAAATTAGGCCTAAACCCCTAATTTCTGGGTCATTCCCATGTGCTGAATATTGCCTATCTTTGGGAATTGTACCCGCTACGGCAACCATTTAACCTTAAAAAGTATGGCTGAAGTTACCTGTTCCTTTTGTGGCAGAAATAAGAAAGATGTCGACCTGATGATCTCGGGTATACACGCCCATATTTGCGATAAATGCGTGACGCAGGCTAACCAGATCCTAGGCGAAGAGAAAAAGAACAAGACTGAAACTGGATTTTCGCCAAATTTTAAGCTGATCAAACCTCTGGAGATCAAGAAGTTCCTGGATGAATATGTGATTGGGCAGGACGAGGCGAAAAAGATCATGTCTGTGGCGGTATACAACCATTACAAGCGGTTAATGCAGCGTAAGCTCGATAACGATGTGATGATTGAGAAGTCAAACATCATCATGGCCGGGGAAACGGGAACAGGAAAAACTTACCTGGCACGTACCCTCGCCAAACTGTTGCAGGTCCCGTTTTGTATCGCGGATGCAACCGTCTTAACCGAAGCCGGATATGTGGGCGAAGATGTTGAAAGTATCTTGACAAGATTGCTTCAGGCAGCGGATTATAACGTGGAGGCTGCGGAACGTGGCATCGTTTATATCGATGAGATAGACAAGATTGCCCGTAAGTCTGACAATCCATCGATTACTCGCGATGTCAGTGGTGAAGGTGTTCAGCAGGCGCTTCTCAAGTTACTTGAAGGCACGGCTGTGAATGTCCCACCCCAAGGCGGACGAAAACACCCGGATCAGAAGATGATTACTGTGAATACAGAGAACATCCTGTTCATTTGCGGTGGTGCGTTCGAAGGAATATCGCGCTTTATTGCCAACAGGTTAAACACCCGACCTCTTGGATTTGTCGCGCCTCACGAAAATGCTGCTACAGGTAATCTTGATAAGGATAATCTACTGCAATTCATCACAGCTCAGGACCTCAAAAGTTTTGGTTTAATTCCCGAACTCATCGGACGTCTTCCGGTGGTGTCCTACCTGAATCCCCTGGACAGAGACGCGCTGCGCAAGATCCTTTCGGAACCCAAGAATGCATTATTGAAACAGTACAAGAAGCTCTTCGACATGGAAGATATCGAGCTCGAATTCAAAGAAGGCGCTATCGACTTCATTGTCGAGAAAGCCCTTGAGTTCAAACTTGGTGCCCGTGGACTTCGAAGTATTTGCGAAGCCATTATAAATGATGCGATGTTCGAGCTGCCGTCCGACAAGAATGTTAACCACCTCGTTATAAACAGGTCGTATGCTGAAGAGAAGTTCAGCAAATCACAATACAGCAAGTTGAAAGTAGCCTAGCCAATTCAGACAGGCTGTTTTATATCTTTTCCATTTAGATGGCTTACCATTAGCCTGGCCGTGTTTTCAGACGCAGAGCCAGTGTCTAATGTTTTGATCACCTGGTTATATCCTTCAAGCATATTGTCGCGGTAGCCCTTATCCACCAAAATCATATTTAACTCCTTTGTGACCTTTTCGGCATTTGCTTCAGACTGAATCAATTCCTTTACCACCTGTTTTCCCGCAATCAGATTTACCAACGAGATGAAGGGGACCTTGACGAGGAGCTTTGCTATCCAATAAGATATTGTGCTGGCTTTATAAACAACCACCTGCGGAACCCTGAAAAGTGCTGTTTCCAACGTAGCAGTGCCGGATGTAACGATTGCCGCTGAGGAATGAAGTAGCAGGTTGTACGTGTCTTCGAAGATCAGCGTGACATTGCTGAGATCGCTGATCTCTTTATAAAGCGAACGGTCCAGGTTGTTCACAGCAGCTACTGCGAACAAACGATTCGGTTCCCTTTGAGCAACGTCCGCCATCATTGGTATAATTCGTTTCAACTCTTGTTTGCGGCTGCCCGGAAGTAAGGCAATAAAACCCTCCTTTGACGGCACATTGTATTTCGTCGTAAACTGATGATCCGCCGTATGTGCCTTTACCGCATCCAGGACCGGATTACCTACATACTCAGCATGCCAGTTAAACTTTTTGAAGAATTCTTTTTCAAAAGGAAGGATAACGAAAAGACGATCAACGTAGGGCTTTAGCCACAGGGCGCGATTCTGATACCAGGCCCAATATTTAGGCGGTATATAATAGAATATCCTGAATCCATGCTTTTTCCCGAACCTGGCTATCCCAAGATTAAATCCTCCATAGTCGATCAGGATGATAACGTCAGGCTTATAGGCCAGGATATCGTCCTTGCAAAGCTTTGCGTATTTCCTGATCTTGTTGATGTTCGTGAATATCTCTGCGAGCCCCATAAACGCCAGCTCGTGATAGTGAACGGCAAGCACAACGCCCGCCTGTTCCATAAATTCACCGCCGAATCCCCTTAGCTCTGCGGCTGGATCATTAGCCCTGATTGCTTTTGCAAGATTTCCTGCGTGTAGGTCACCCGATCGTTCGCCTGCAATAATGTAGTACTTCATCAGAGAGAGTCTTATCGCAAATTATCACTCACCAAAATATTCCACATAATTCCTGGGAGTTTCGTAAAGACGAATCCCATGCAATTTGCCAAACCTTGTGATGGAAGGAAGCTTTGCATCAATGATCTTCCAGATTTCCACTATCAGTATTTCACAACTAGCAAGCTTCCCCTTCATAAAATCTACATCAACGTTGAGATTCTTGTGATCAAGCTTTTCTGTCACTTCGTCTCTGAGAAGGGTGCTCAATTTTTTAAGGTCAACTACAAAACCGGTCTCCGGGTCTGGCTTTCCCTTGATCGTTACGATCAGTTCGAAATTATGACCATGCCAGTTTTCGTTTGCACATGGACCGAAAACTTCGACGTTTTTTTCTCTTGACCAGTCCGGGTTGTAAAGTTTATGCGCGGCGTTAAAATGCTCTTTGCGACTAACGTAGACCATTCTTTAACAATTTCATCAAATATATAAAG
Organism: Chryseolinea sp.; assembly: GCA_036376095.1. Lineage (GTDB taxonomy): Bacteria > Bacteroidota > Bacteroidia > Cytophagales > Cyclobacteriaceae > Chryseolinea. Next base: position 3,054 of record DASVBA010000817.1, on the reverse strand, counting down.
CCTTCTCTAAATGATCGGGCAAAGATAGTACATAGGATGTTAGAATGAATGTAGACAAGGATGCAAACTCGACCACTGTAAAATACACCAGCTCGTCGCGATTTCGTGAGTCCAGAAAGGGTTATTTTATGATCCGTACCTCAATCCGCCTGTTTTGACTTCTGCCTTCCTCCGTATCGTTGCTGGCAATCGGCCGGTCGGGTCCGTACCCTTTTGTAATGAGCCTCTTTTTGTCAATTCCGTGTTCACTTAGAAAAACAAAGACAGAATTTGCACGGCGTTCTGAAAGTTGTCGGTTATAGTCAGCAGCCCCGGAGTTGTCCGTGTGACCGCTGATCTCCACGCGCACAGAAGGATTGGCTGTCAGAAACCGGATTATCTTTTCAAGTTCCGTGATCGACTTATCTTTCAAGTCGTACTTGTCGACGTCAAAGAAGATATTGTTGAGAATAGCTACCGAGCCTTCCTTAGCTTTTTCAAGATCGATGTTTATGATTATAGGTTTAAAGTCAGCAACTTCTGAATAATTGAAATTATAACTCTTAAAAAGGTATGCCTCCTTATTTACATAAAGAGCGTACTCGGCACCCTGTGTGAGAACCATTAGATACTCACCGGTTACAGAATCTGATTCGACAAGTGACTCCACAATATTCTTGCGGATATTGATCAATTCAATCTTTGCGGACAGTGGTTTCTGATCAATCTTGTCTCGTATAATACCCTTAACATAGTTGCTCCGGTATTCAATTTGGTTTTCCTCCGGAATGAGCATCTCGAAAATCTTGCTTTTTGAAAATCCTGACTCCAGTGTTTCTTCATGAGAGTAGTAGCCCTTATTGCCATCCGCGGTGATGAACAACGAGAATTGATCCTCGTTGTCGTTCATGGGAGCGCCAATATTTTTTGGAATGGTCCAGCCTACTGAATCCTTGTCCGCGAAGAACAAATCATAACCTCCAAACCCGGGCAATCCGTTCGACGCAAAGAAAAGGGTCCGGTTATTAGCATGAATGAAGGGAGAAATTTCGTCGAATTGTGAGTTGATCTGTTTTCCTGCATTTACGGCTTTTGTCCATTGTCCATTTTCATCCGTAGTGGAGATCCAAATATCTCGTCGTCCAAGTCCGGATCTACGGTCTGAAACAAAGTACAATGTTCTTCCATCCGCTGACAGCGATGGCTGCGACTCCCACTCCAGGCTATTGACATTCCTTCCCAGGTTCCTGGGTGTCGTCCAGTCGTTTCCGATCTTTTTGGTTTCATAAAGGTCACAACTGCCAATTCCATCACGCCCGGTACACGAAGTAAAAATGAGCTTGCGGCCATCGGCTGAAATGGTACAAGTCCCTTCGTTGAGTCTTGTGTTAATGTTTTTGGAAATCGATTCAGGTCTCATCCAACGGCCATTTTGATCTTTCTTACTAACAACCAGGTCCTCGTCGTCGTTTGGACCATTACCAACACGTCTGGTGAAGATCAACTGCTGCTGATCTGCTGTCAGGGCCGGGAAATACTGAAGTTCAAAACAATTAACGGTATCACTAAGCGGATGAAGCCTAAAGTTTGAAGTGTTTGTCTTATTCTTTAAAGCGAATTCAGCGCTTCTGAATAACATTGTGGCTCTCTCTACCTTTGCCTTGTTTACGGTTTCATTGTTAACAAAAGCGCTAAGCACCTTCATCGCCTTTTCATATTCACCGGTGAGCAAGTAAACCTCACCCATATCATACCAGAAAACCTTCTGCTTTCGAATGTCAGATGTAAAACTTACTCCTTTCTCATAGTGATCAATTGCCATACTATACTTCTTCATGGAGAAGTAGGTGATCCCAAGTCTATAATAAGCTTCAACGAATTTGTCATCCTTCTCGAGTGCCTGATTCAAGAGATTGATCGTCTCGGCATACTGTCCCCGCACGCGGAAATTGTCGGCTTGTGTATATAGCTCGATCGCTTTCTTCGATTTTGTACTTAATTCACCCTGCGCGGAAACAGAAGAAGATGCCAACAGCACCATTGCAAAGACAACAACTACTCTATTCATGCTTAAAATTAACGAATTAAAAAACGATGTTAGACAGATCCTGCTCAGGTGAATCAAATTCCAGCATCGCATTTATAAGCTTAAATTTCTCAAAATTATAAATGTTCTTCAGGTGTATCCTATCCTCCTGAATAATGTTCCTCTCTAATAGTTTTGATCTCATTGTGCCTTTCAGCAGCGCGGTCGATGGAGTGTACCAATTATTGCCTCTCTTGAATACAATATTTGCGAAGGAAGAATCCGTCACCATTCCACCTTTTACGATAAGAATATCATCACAGTTCATCCTCAGCTCAAAAAGCGCGTCAATCGCCCTCCTGTCGGTATACTTGAACTCATAAGATATACTGTCCTGTTCTACAATCTTAAGACTGCGAATCTCCCTTGCCTGATAAGGTATCAACTCTATTTCTTTTGATTGCTTGTCGTAAAGTATCCTGCATTTGTACAATCCATCTTTCGGCGTCTCGCCTTTCGTTAAAAATTCCTCCAGATCAAAATTACCCTGTGCTCCACACAACTCTTTCAGGGCACGGTTCATTCGCCGCTCATGATAAGACAAATTGTAGTATTCACCATCCAGCAATTTTATCGACTCAATTAATAGGGACATAAACTTTATCGATTGCCTCTTGATATTCAGATTCGCCCTTGCTTTGCGTCGTAATGCCTCCCCCACTCCGGTAAAAGTATCTCGACCCTTGCTTTTCGATGAATCTGATCATTACACCGCTATCCAACGACTCACCATCGAAAATACCAAAGACACCTGTGTAATAGCCGCGTTTTTCCACCTCTGTCTGTCTGATGATTTCGAGTGTCCTGGATTTGGGCGCGCCGCTCACTGATCCTCCAGGCAAAAGTTTCACCAGAATATTACCCAGCTGGCCAAGATACCCATTCTCGAGCTGTCCGACGATCTCCGAGCTGACCTGCAACAACGTTTTGGAGCTTGTCCTTATTTTATCAATGTATCGAAAGCGAGTTACCCGTACATCCGTTGCGAT
>DASVBA010000082.1:0-3738 GCA_036376095.1 Chryseolinea sp. | reverse complement strand
ATCTTTTTGGGTGAAATGTTTTTAACCGCAAAATGTAAAATGACGAATGTAAAATGTAAAAGTTGAGTGGTACGTAAAATGATGAATGTAAAATGTAAAAGTTGGATATATGTTGCCGGGCGTTGTTCGGTAGAATACCGCGCGGGTTTTCTGGATAATCTTTTTGGGGGTGAGGGGGTGTTTAATATTTTTAACCGCAAAATGTAAAATGATGAATGTAAAATGTAAAAGTTGGGTGGGAAACAAGAAAAGTGTAAAAAATACACTAAAATGCTTCCGAGACGTTCAGTTCTAATTTATATTGGAAACACCATTTGATAACATGGCACCTCGCTGAACTCTCATCAAAATCCTTTTACTATGTATCACGCATTTGTCAAGCTGACTAAAGCATCCATTGTAGCCTCGATATTACTCATCACTACCATTGCCGTCGCTCAGGATGGCACCATCTATCCGCTTCAGGCCCCGGCGGAACCGAACGCTATTAAACTCGGAACGGGTGGAGTTGAAAATCAGCCTGCGCCGGAGACCTGGTTCCGACAGTGGGGCGACCCAATGGCGCGTAACATCTCTACCGCTACACTAACGCCGTTCTTGCCAAAAAAAGGACAGGCAAATGGCGCAGCTGTCATCGTCGCTCCTGGTGGAGGCTTCAGGTGGTTATCGATGGGCAACGAGGGATGGGAAGTTGCTCAAGCGCTTGCCGACCAGGGCATCGCTGCCTTTGTGCTGAAGTACCGGCTCTTTCCCACGCCCGAATCGCTTGATGGCTTCAAGGAGTCGATGAATAGGACGTTCGCAGCGGCAACACCGCCGGCCGATGGTAAAAAAGAAACGGCACCTGCAAGTCCGCCGCGCATGGACTTAACCAACCAGCTGCAGGATGCTGAGGCAGCCTATGCCATGATCGTGAAGCGTGCCGCGGAATGGGGCGTCGACACTGCACGGTTGGGTATGATCGGCTTCTCAGCCGGTGCGGGACTCACCATGCATGCCACGCTTAACTCCAAGATTATGCAACTGGACTTCATTGGTCCGATATATGGCGGTATGGGTCCCGTTGAAGTGCCGAAGAATGCACCTCCAATGTTCAATGTAATTGCTACCGATGATTTTCTATTTCGCGGACAATTTGGTGTTATCGACTCGTGGTTCAAAGCGGGCCGGCCCGTTGAATTTCACCTTTATCAGAACGGCGGCCACGGATTCGGTCTTGGTAATCCTAACCGTACCAGCAATCGCTGGTTCGATGCTTTCACACATTGGCTGGGTGTTAACGGTTTTCTCACGGCTAAGGCCGCCAAGTAATCAAGCGCTGACGAAGCGGGCTATTCCTCGAAGTCCCACCCTGTGCGCAAACGTTTGCGCATTCCGTCCTTTTCATTTCCTATATCTTTAGATCAACAGGGCAAAGTGATAATCAGAAGCACTTGTTTATGAAAAATGTGAGGGCATTGTGCAATGAACATGAAGCATGCAGATTTTCTTTCCTTACCACTGGTCTTTCTATTAGTTATTGCTGACGTGCATGGCATTGCCTTGAGATGACAAAAAAAAGTACGGACCCTTCGCCGCAAACAGAAATGAACCGAAAAAAGCTTAGAAGGAAAATTGAGTTTAACGGTAGCCATAAAGAGGATTCTTTACTGATTGGCAATTTTGGGGATGTTGAATTTACGGCAAAAGGAATTTTTGACCTCTCGGGCATGATCTACTCAAAGCAGGTCATTGAGTTCACCGTTATCGGTGAAGGATTTATTCGCTTTCATGGAAGTTGTGGTAAACTTTTCATCCACCTGGTTAAAGGAAATTGTGTCCTGGATTTCAGCAAACTCACCAGCAAAGAAGTCACGTGCGTTTCGTTGCGTGACAATTCGCAAACTATCCTGGGTCCTACCAAGATAATTTCCCGGGCGAATCTACAGGACGACGCGATCCTGAAATATGACGCCAAGGCCCGGTTGCAAAGCTACTCGATACTCGGCAACTCAAGAATCGAAAAAATCTTTGCTTTCGATTGACCTTGTGATTCTTGGGCTTGAATTTTCCCCTCCGGCATGCAAGGTTAATAAGATCTTATCGGTAATGTGTGTAATCACTACCGGAAATAAACAACTCCACTCCTATCAAAGCATAAACTACGCCTTTCACGGCAAGTTTGACTGCCAACGTCTACAAGACCATATTTCCTGATTGACGGAGCGTCGAAGTATTCGTATTTTTAGGTATGTTGAACTACTGGCCAGCATACATGAACATCCTCATTCTACTATTTTTCTGACCTAACAACTAAAGACTTGCATAAGAACCGCGCACGAATTAAGGACCTCGCTGAAGAACTTGGACTATCCATCTCAACTATTTCCAGAGCATTGACAAATGATAAAAGGATTAGCGAGCGTGTTCGGAATGAAGTCGCGATACTGGCAAAGCGCTGGGGCTATACAAGAAATCCCTTTGCTGTTAACCTTCACCAAAATAGGTCAAACCATATTGGTCTTATTCTTCCGGAATTTACCCATCACTTTTTTTCTCTTGTCCTTAGAGGAATAGACAAAGTCGTCAGCGAAAAAGGATACAATCTCATTGTCAACACGCACAATGATGATCATGAAAAAGAATTAAAGGCTGCCCATGCCCTGAACAGTCTGCTGGTGGAGGGCATGATTGTGTGTTATGCAAGCAACAATGAGGACAATGAAGGTTTTAAATTTTATAAAGATTCAATACAAAGCGGAGTTCCCGTTGTCTTCTTCGATCGTCTCTACGAGGATATTAAGGCTTCCTATGTAATCACTGATGACTTTAATGGTGCGATCTCCGCCATCGATCACCTGGTAAAAACCGGTTGTCAGAAAATTGGGTACCTGTGCGGGCCGGATGATCTCTCTACTAATTTCAATCGGGAAATGGGATTCCGCGAAGGGCTTCGCAAGAATGGAATTCCGGGAAATGAAGACCTCAAGCTCGCATGGGATAAAGATAAGGAACGATGGAAGGCAACGTGTTTTTCTTTTTTACGAGATAACCACATTGATGGCATTCTCTGCTTCTCAGATTATATCGCGTATGATGTACTTTGTCTGCTTCAGGACAAAGACATAAAGGTACCTGAGCAAATCAGTATCATCGGCTTTGCTGGTGAACCCATCTCCACATTTACGAGACCACGCATAAGCACCGTTACTCAACCGGCAGAACAAATTGGTAAGAGGGCCGCTGAGATACTATTCTGTCACTTGGAAAATATTGACAGTTCAACGATCTATACGGAAGTCCTGCCTACCCAGCTAACATTACGTGATTCAACAAGACACTCTGTTATGACGCCATAATCGGTATTTCTTGAACTGCCTTAACTCTAATCATGATTGAAAAGAGTTTCGTATAGTTGTTGGGTTGCGCCGAGTTCAAACTTGCTATTGGGATCCGGATATGTAAGAGTCTGATCAGGCGCCACGCATGCGCGACAACTCTACCCATTCTGTGATTTTGGACGAAGGCCATTCCCGTTGGATTTAATCCAGGTAACCGACTCTTGTATTGCCTCCAGTGAAGTGTAGCGAGGGTTGTATCCCAATAAACGTTTTGCTTTTTCGATACTACCGTTGGAGCTATGCTGCAAATGTTCCCAGCTTATTTTGGCCTCTTCCGGTGACATTTCAGCCGCAAACTCTTCGAAGCTCACAAATCTTAAGTTAGCTGACTTTCCATTCCATTGCGCCACGGCCTCGG
>DASVBA010000869.1:0-8339 GCA_036376095.1 Chryseolinea sp. | reverse complement strand
TAAATACCTTCTTATAACGGCCGATTGACACGACCGCGAGAATACATGATATGATTAGCGCAACAATAAGCATTCAATTCACCCCTTTTCAAGTTAATTTAATCAAGTTAATACTTGTTCAACTCTTTCCAATTCAGCCTCAAAACGTTCCTCCCATGTCCATAATTTTGCTCTCTCGACATCCTTTACACCCTGTAAAAGTCTATTGTACAAATCAGGGCTTTTCAGAACCTGAATGATATCTCCGGCGATTTTTTCATAGTCGGCCAGGCTTAAGTCTTTGTCATCGTCTACATCATAGATCAGGCCGCTCTTCATATGCTTGATCCAATCACCGGTATCACCGTTGTTCAACGTGATAATGACCTTATTATGTCTTATCGCTTCGAGCAGGGGATTGCCAACGTTCGTGCTTGTGTACATCGAAATGAAAAGATCCGATAATGCCAGGTGATATTGAACAAAATTGTGTTTAATAGGGCCAAGAAATTCGACGTACGGCCTGATGTTAAGCGTCTCTGCCAATTTTGTAAGGTTCTGGTATTCCGAACCTCCGCCTATAACAATGAATCTGAAGTTCGTGAACTCAAACTTGCTAACCATCTTGTGTATCACTCTGAGGCTGCGGTCAATTCTTTTATGATCGTCGAGCCGTGAAATTGATAACAAGTATTTTTTACTACGGTCGGCATACTGTTCCTTCCGGATGTCTTCGGTCATTTGTGGGTTCAACTGTACGATATCAACTCCATTTGAACAAAATAGTATGTTCTTATTGGGTGAATTGATCTCCTTTAACACTTTTAAACCTTGAGATCCGTCATTTGTCATAATACATAAATCAGCTTTGGCTTTCAGCGCCAGCATCGCATCCCAGTTCGAATAGAATCTGAATTTCTGGTTTTTTCTCAACCATTCTTTGACGTACAAAACGCCCTGAAAACGGGTTATCACTTTAGCCGACGTTCTAACAGCAAGAAACCGCATGAATCGAACTGCGAGGACTCCCGGAATCTCATAACCGTAAATGATGTGAAAGTCTTTCTCACGAATCAGTTTCATCGCCTTTAAAGCGAGAGTAAGTACGAGCAGGATGTTTCTGATGCGAAACCAGAACGCTTTCCAATAAACGTTGTTTAATAGTCCGTGAATTTTGGTGAGCGGTACAATGAATCGATGGATAATAACGCCATCCGGGTTGATCACGGATTCATAGAAGTAATCTCCATTGACCGAATTGTCACGGCCAACAATATAATGGACCTCCCATCCGGCTTTTACGTAAGCCTCGGGAGTTTTTCGGATCACTTGAATTGACTTCTCTTTAAAGTCCACCCCAGAGAGGAAAAGAATCCTTTTTCTTCGCTCAGGACTCATGAATTCTGTTTGACCAGGTGAGGTTTGAATTTCCGCCAGATCTTGAATACCCATTCATCGCTTGGGTAGTCAAGATGCTCTTTGGGTTTTTCGATCATCATTTTGTCAAATTCGGCCTCAGTGAATCCAAGTTTTTTGAGGACGTAGGTCTTGTCTACTTTCAGTTCCTCAGGATCATAAGGAGGTTTATTCAATTCCTTAAGAGCTTCGTCTCGGGTGAGCTCTCCATTTCTAATCAAGGCAGACAAATGGACTTTTCGCTTGTCGTATGCGAATTTCTGGGGAAGGACGTAAGCCTGATAGAATTTTGTGAACGTTGACTCGTAGTGCTTACCCCCGTAATACTCCCATCCATATTCTTTGACCAGAACGTCTAGGGCTTTTTTCTTGGAGTAGTTGATGTAATTAAGGATTTCAATATAGACTCCGCCCCACCCGAACATCTTTATGAATTGAAATTCTATAGAGCTTAGTGTGGGAAATTCCTTAAGGGGTTTCGTGCCAAACTGCTTTTGGATGGCTTTTATGTTTGTGAGATCCTGCTTGCGCCAAAGCCATGCAAGGGGCATCCCGTGTTCAGTGACGTAGTTGCTACCCGACAGAACGTATTTGATCTTATGTTTCCTTCTTAACTTGAACATAGTGGCCATGATGGCATGATCACTTAAAATTTCAATGTCAACAACTCCGGCTTTGAAGAAGGAGCGCTGAAGATCCCGGAATTCCGGCCAGTTGATTACATACGTCTCCAGGTCGAATCCGCACTTGTCTACTATTTTTTTTATGTTCGACACGGATTTTTCTGAATTCCATCCATTGTCGAAATGAACGATGAGTGGATTGAGGCCCATCGATTTTGCAAGATGGGTAACATAAGAGCTATCAACCCCTCCACTTAGTCCAATGATTGCGTGGTAATGACCCTTTGCTGAATTTTTAATTTCCGTTGAAAAACGACCTAGGGCCTCTTTCTCCTGTTCGGGGGTAAAGCGAAACTTTGGAAGTTCCCTCTCAGCCTCCCGGCAATAATTGCATACGCCTTCCGAATCAAACTTTATGTCCGGATCGGTGGTGTCCATAACACAACGAACGCACTGCACAAATTTCTTGGTCATAGCCAGTATCTTTAATTTAAGAAAATAATTGTTGAAGTTCGTCCTGGGAAGGATAAGAGATAAGTACCGCCCGGTGCGGGCCCTGATACACAAAAATGCTTCCCGCGGCAACTCCCGACACGTTTGCCTTCGTCACTACCTCCTTAAGGTCACTCACTCCGGACGCTCCGCCGCAGGCTATTACAGGCACAGATACCATCTTGTTGATGCTTTCCAGTATCTGCGAATCAAACCCTGTGTACGTCCCGTCGCGATCCACGTTATTTATGAAAAGTTCACCCGCGCCAGCTTCGCACATTTTCATCGCATATTCAGATGGCGCAATGCCAGTGGTCTTCTTTTTGACATGATCATAAACTTTATAGTTACCCCATAAGTCTTTTTTAATATCAACCGCGACAATAATCGTGGAGCTTCCAAAATGTTTGGCCACTTCTTTTACGAAGTCAGGATTCTTTAATGCGGAGTGATTAAGTATTACTTTTTCGACTCCAATTTTAAGGATACGTTGTATTTGCTGAAGTGTGGTAATTCCGCCGCCATAAGCAAAAGGCATAAAACATTCCGTGGCCAGATCTTCTATCGTACTTAGATTTGGCTCCTCCCCTTTCCGGGACGCGTCAATGTCCAGAAAGATGAGTTCATCCACTTCTTTTTCATTATAAATCCTCACTGCATTTATGGGGTCCCCAACGTATTTCGGATTTTTAAATTTCTCCGTTTTGACCAATCCTCCTTCATGTAAAAGAAGGCATGGTATGATTCTCGTCTTTAGCATTTATAATGAAGCGAAGTTTTTAAAGACCATCATCCCAAATTTATGGCTTTTTTCCGGGTGGAACTGAACCCCAAAAACGTTTTCACGGCGAAATGCAGACGTAAATTCACCGCCGTAGTTGGTGACCCCTAACTGATCAGACTCGTTGTTTACTTTTACAAAATAAGAATGTACAAAATAAAATCGGAGCTCAGGCTTGTCGCTCCTTAGGATCGAAGCATCATGGCTCACTGGACGAACAATATTCCATCCCATGTGAGGTGACTTAAGTCCTGTTGCAGAGAACCTGACCACTTCTCCTTCGATCCAGCCAAGGCCACCGAGTTGGCCCTCTTCACTCCTGTCGGTCATCAGTTGCATGCCAAGGCAAATTCCGAGAGTCGGTACTTTTTCTTTGATCACCTTTTCGTTTAATGCCTCAACCCACCCTTCATTTAATAAATTGCTCATACCCGTGTCAAACGAACCAACGCCAGGTAAAATTATTTTTTCTGCCCTTAGGTCTCTTGGATTTTTTACTATCGTACTGGTGACATTTATTCTCTTGAGCATGTTCTGCACAGATCCCAGATTGCCTAGACCATAGTTTATAATTTGTATCATTTGACTGCAAATTGAATATTCATGCCTGGATCTTGCTTTTTCTCATTCTTCAGACAGCCTGCCATAAAATACTTGCGATCTCTAAGTCGACGGAGAATATTATTACCATCCGAAAGCAAGTAGCAAATATGGCGAAGACTTAGCCGACAAAAAAGGACTGCTGGCGCCAAAACAAGTGCAAACGTCAGCATGAACTTTCCAATTCAACGGTAATGGATTTGATTTTAATTCTATCAACAACTTAAGCGAAATAAATGCCGCACAACTCCCGAAGTTTGAAAATATTGCACCTGTTGTCTTGTTAACCTAATAATGAACAGTTCAGCGTAACACCCGGCGATTGACGGAGGATAAAACTGAACGATCCTTCGATTCTCCAAGGGTTATCTTGCACGTCAGCTATTTCTGAAAGTGTATAGTTGAGGTTGACGACGGCGAACATTATCAAAAATTCTTACGTTTTCAAGCAATGCTAATTTTTCGGCGTAGAGAACGGGTGTGGCGCCGATGGCTTTTTCGCAAATTGGTGGTAATCGCCTTGTAGTCCAACAGGTTGTTGATGCCTGATATCATGTACGATTTCAATAGAAGTCCGCGTGTTCTCAATAGAAAAACCATTTCCATTTAGTATCTCTTCATAACTTCTTGTATGCAGGTCGGTAAATCCCTCACTGAATTCGACTTCAGTTCCGTCGACTGTAATCGACCTGAACGTGCGTTTTCCCGATGCGCGTACTGCGTCTGGTAACGCGTTCTCGTTGATACTCAGGAACCATTTAACTCTGGCTCTTTCAAGCTCGAGGAAACCGGCAGCGCGATCGTGCGAAAGAACGTGCACAATGTTCTGCTTTACATCTCCGAAAATCCAGGTCAACATATCGTAAAAATGGATGCCAATGTTGGTAGCAATCCCACCGGATTTTGCCACATCACCTTTCCAACTTGTATAATACCAATGACCGCGCGAAGTAATGTATGTCAATTCAACATCATATTTCTTGTTCGGCTCGCCTGCCTTGACTTTATTCCTCAGCTCGATAATGGTCGGGTGAAGTCTAAGTTGCAAAATGTTAAAAACCTTTTTCCCCGATTCTTTCTCCAACTCCTGCAACGAATCGATATTCCAGGGATTTAACACCAGCGGTTTCTCGCATATAACGTTTGCTTCCTGCTTCAATGCGAATCTTATATGCGAATCATGCAGGTAATTCGGTGTACATACACTTACGAAGTCGATTTTCTCACCTTTTCTTTTCAGTTTGTCTATATGACGATCAAACCGTTCAAACTCCGTGAAAAAATCTGCATTCGGGAAAAATGAATCCAATATTCCTACCTGGTCAAACTTATCCAGGGCCGCAACAAGTACATTGCGCGTTTCCTTTATCGCCTTCAAATGTCGTGGCGCAATAAATCCGGCGGCACCGATCAATGCAAAGTTTTTCATCTTTATACGTTTATAATTTTACAACCTTTCCGTTGTCCAGCTTGTAGACCTCCTTGCTCTCGGAGCAAGTGGCCTTTCCACTGCTATCAAATACAAGTTTATGACCGTATTCACTCATCCACCCAGTTTGACGCGCGGGGTTTCCAACTACTAATGCATAGTCGGGAACGGTCTTGGTAACAACCGCTCCGGCACCTATGAAAGCAAACCTGCCTATATCATGGCCGCAGACAATTGTCGCGTTGGCTCCAATCGACGCGCCTCTTTTTACGAGCGTCCTGGCGTATTGGCTCTTTCGATTTATTGCACTGCGTGGATTTGTGATGTTGGTGAATACCATCGATGGGCCCAGGAATACATCATCTTCACATTCGACACCGGTATAAATAGAAACGTTGTTCTGAACTTTGACATTTTTTCCCAGGATAACCTCAGGCGAAATAACAACATTCTGTCCGATGTTACAGTTTTCGCCGATTATGCAGTTTGGCATGATATGAGAGAAGTGCCAGATCTTTGTTCCAGCACCGATTGTGCATCCCGGATCGATGATTGCCGTGGGGTGGGCGAAATAGTTGGGAATAGGCGCCTGGTTGCTCATTGATTGGTTCCTAAAAGTTGAAAAAGCATGCGAAAATACCAATTTCTAGTTAAAGATTGACCGTCTTCACGCGCTGGCCGAGTTAGAAGGATATTAACGACATTCCAGAAAATCATTACATTATATATGTCAGGCGATTGGCCTTTAAAAGCGCGTGGTTATCGCTACCGTTGCATTGTGTGAATGTTTCGTGTGCAGAAGATCAATGTCCTCAGTTAAGAACTCATGCCAGTTGGTTTGCGGCAACCAATCTGTTGAATGGCACCAATTGGGATGGACTGTACATTGTGCAAAATGCTTGCATTTTTATAGTCTGGGTTCATCCGCTTTTACATATTTTTGCGGTTTCTTTTAGTAAAAAGGCATAAAATGGAGAATTTTGCCCTGTTTGGGGTTGAGAGTTCGAATGCAATCAAGGACATGAATCCTCGTTACAGGTTCTCAGGGCTAACACCCTTTTTGCTGCCCGGGACACTAAACACCTATTTGACTCTTGACAACGATGGATTTATCAGGTAAAGTAGTTTTAGTAACAGGCGCGGATGGATTTATTGGAAGCCATCTCGTAGAACACTTGCTCGAAGAAGGTTGCAAGGTTAAGGCATTTGTCTACTACAATTCATTCAATAGCTGGGGATGGCTTGATAGCCTGCCGGCCGACAAGCTCAAGCAACTGGATATATTCGCTGGCGACATCCGGGATCCTAACGGGGTCAGAGAGGCAATGAAAGGAACTCAAGTAGTGTTCCACCTCGCTGCATTGATCGCCATTCCATTTAGTTATCATTCGCCAGACTCGTACATTGACACGAATGTTAAGGGAACGTTGAATATCGTTCAAGGCGCGAAGGAGCTGGGCATCGAGCGGGTGCTTGTTACCTCGACGTCCGAAGTTTACGGAACAGCAACGTATATACCCATCGACGAGAATCATCCTCGTCAGCCGCAGTCTCCCTATTCCGCTTCGAAGATCGGTGCTGACTGCATTGCTGAGTCATTCTACAGAAGTTTCAATTTACCGTTAACGATCGTCAGACCATTTAATACATATGGTCCGCGTCAGTCAGCAAGAGCTGTCATTCCCACCATCATATCGCAATTGTTGAATGGCATGAATGAGATTCAGCTGGGCGACATCATCCCGACGAGAGACCTGATTTTTGTAAAGGACACAGTGAAAGGATTTTCCGCAATTGCCAAATCTGACGATCTCATCGGCCATGACTGTAACATCGCCACTCAATCTGAGATTTCAGTTGGGGACCTTGCTCAGGAAATAATTAATCAAATAAACCCGTCGGCAAAAATCGTCACGGACAATAACCGGATCAGGCCGGCAAAATCGGAAGTATTCCGGCTTTATGGATCGAACCAAAAAATAAAAGAACATACCGGTTGGAAGCCTGCTTATACGCTTTCGCAGGGTTTAAAAGAAACAATCTCCTGGTTTCGGCAACCGGAAAATCTGAACAGGTACAAGGCCGACATCTACAATATCTAGCATGCAAAAAGTGTTCGCGGATATTGTATCAGTTATTAAGGATGCGTTTCCTGGACAAGTATTCATTCCGCTGCATGCGCCTGTCTTTCCGGGCAACGAGCGCAAATATGTCCTGGACGCAATTGATTCGACCTATGTCTCGTCTGTGGGGGCTTATGTGAATAAGTTCGAGCAAATGATGTGTGATATCACAGGTGCTTCTCACGCCATAGCGATCGTCAACGGCACCAATGCATTACATCTGGCCCTGATCCTTGCGGGCGTCGAGCGTGAAGATGAAGTGTTATCACAAAGTCTGACCTTCATCGCGACATGCAACGCGATCGGCTATCTCTCGGCTTCCCCTCTGTTCATAGACGTCGATAGAGACACCCTGGGGCTTTCGCCGCAGTCGTTGCAACTCTTTCTTGATAACAATGCCAGAAGAGGCGAAGATGGCTTCTGTTACAATAAGAACACAGGAAGACGCATAAAGGCATGTATTCCGATGCATACTTTCGGATTACCCTGCCGCGTAGATGAGATCGCAAGGATCTGCGATGAATGGAATATTATTCTCGTAGAAGATGCAGCTGAATCTCTGGGGAGCACATATAAGGGAAAGCACACGGGTACATTTGGCCAACTGGGCACGTTCAGCTTTAATGGGAACAAGACTGTTACCTGTGGCGGAGGCGGAGCTATTGTGACTAACGACGAAAAGCTTGCGCGCCGGGCAAAACACTTAAGTACACAGGCCAAGGTTCCCCATGCATGGGAATTCGTGCACGACGAAATTGGCTTCAACTATCGGATGCCAAACCTGAATGGTGCGCTCGCATGCGCGCAGTTGGAGCAATTAAATTCCTTTGTATCGAACAAAAGGGATCTTGCGCAACTGTATCATAAGAAATTCAAATCGCTTAACTTGTCGATCA
>DASVBA010000867.1:0-4018 GCA_036376095.1 Chryseolinea sp. | reverse complement strand
CAACCGATGAAGCTAAAGATGCGTTGCTGAACACTTCAGTCCGAGGTATTGCTCTAAATGGCGGACCTGAACTTAAACCAGGATTAAAAGACTACGCATCACTCGCTGACATTCTGGAACTGCTGGAAGTCGAATAGAACTTGTTACACCTTCATGGCGAGGTACTCTTTCAGTGTAAGCTGACCCACTTGTGGCGCGATGACGTCATGCTGCATCACATCTACGAAGAAGGCGAACTTATCAAACATATTCTTGTTTGTCACCCTTATCAGGGGAAGTATTGCGCGTATTGCCCACGTCGGGATGGTAGGTATTTTCCTGGAAGGGTTAACATGGTGCTGAATTATCTCATTGATCTGCTTTCGTGTTAATATCTCCCTGCCACCCGCCTCAATCTCGCTCTTCGGGGAATCGATAGCATTGATGCACACCACGGCAAGGTCACCTTCATAGATCGGATTGGTCCGTTTATCACCCTTACCAAGGTGAGCAAGCCGTCCTTTGCGCGCCATATCTACCACATCGAGATAAGCACTGAAGATCGAAGGCGGCTTAATGATGGAATAATCAAGGCCGGATCGTTTCAGTTTTTCAGAAAACTCATGATGAACTTTAAAGTATTCAAGATCAGTAAATCGCTCGCTTTGAAGGGCCGACACGTACACAAACTTGCCGACCGCACCGGCGACGGCCTCTTTGAGTATCGAAGCGTTGGCCGCGAAATCCACCTCATAAAACGAGGCCTTGCTTTTATCGTTTGGCGATACGCTCTTCCCTAATGCAGAGATGACAATATCAAAACCATTGCATATCCCACGCAATTCAGCAGGTTTCGTTACGTCGGCAACAAGAATATTTTTAGTGATTTCGGAGATCTCATTCGCTTTCTGAGAACTCCGAACTACTGCCGTAAGATTGTATCCCTTTCGCAGGGTCTCTTTGGCAATCTGTTTTCCAACATTACCCGTGCTTCCGAATAACAAGACAGACTTCATCTTCGATATGTATTTCAGGAATGTGAAACGGGCAAAGATTACGCTGGGTTTTCGCCAGAAAATTTCGACTTACAACCAGACTACCTTTTGCTCGGAAATATGCTCCTGGCCAATGATATCCTTGTAAAGTTCGGGCCGTCTCGCGTTAATGTACCGATACCCACCAGCCTTCGTCAATTTGTCCCCTGTAAGGGTGGCCTCGGCAATATCATCTCCCAGCGTCCGGCATTCGGCCAGAACATCGCCGAACGGATCGAGGATCATGGAGCATCCGTTCTTGAGCTGATCGTCGTCCATTCCGATCGGGTTGGAAAACACTACATAGATGCCGTTGTCATACGCACGTGAAGGCAACCATTTCATTAGCCAGTCTCTACCTTTCATGCCATCGAATTCCAGCCGCAAAGAGGTCGGATCATTGTGGCGATTTGTCCATAACTCTGGATCAACAAAGCCTGCTCCGGGCCTGGTGGAAGGTGTGCACATGGTAACGTGAGGCATGAAAATAATTTGCGCACCCAACAGCCGTGTAGCCCGGACGTTCTCAATGATATTATTGTCATAGCAGATAAGTATCCCGCACTTCCAGCCGTACAAATCGAATACACAATATTCGTTGCCGGGCGTCAGGTGCGGATTAATGAATGGATGAAGCTTTCTGAATTTAGCCACCAGTCCGTTCTTATCCACGCATACATACGCCTTATACAGAGCGTTAGCCGAATCTTTTTCAAAGAGGCCGGCCATCACGACGATATCATTTTGTTTAGCAATCCGGATCAATTTCGAAATGCTGGGACCGTCGGGAATAAATTCTGCTATATCGAGCATTTGAGCCCGTGAAAGCTTCCTTGCAAATGTATAACCTGTGATTGAACATTCGTGAAACGCGACAACCCTGCAGCCATTTGCCGCGGCCTTTGCGGTAAGCCTGTTGATTACGGAGAGGTTATATTCCTTATCCCCGCTTTTGTTCTCGAATTGTGCAGAAGCTACTCTCAGGTTTTCCATAGCAGGCGGATATCTAAACGCTTAAAGGTAGTGGCTTTGCATCAGAACAGCCAGCGAACTTTCAACCCCCTGTAAAAAAGAAACTCGATAGAGATGGTAACATACCCGCGGGGAACCTGTCAATCGAACGGATCAGATATTGTGCGGCGCACCGGAATTGTCTGACCACATTTTTTTCCAAATGCGGCGCTGTTTCGGATAAAATGTTTCCCAAATCTCCTCGCTACGTTGCATCAGGGTTTCCACCGCTTTCTGCCTGATCTCGTTATGGTTGGCCTGCTCGTGGGCAACAGCGGTAAGTTTTTCATAGAACTGACTATTGATCTCTCTGATCTTTTGGCATTGAGTTGCATCCAGTTTAAGCTGACTCTTCCAAAACAATGGATCATAAAGCACATACCCCTTCCCATCCTCATTATCCTGCGCATGGGTTACAACGGCTGAACAAAGAAACAAGCAGAGGCATAAGAATTGTAATTTCATACTAAAAAATTAGTCCTGATTTTGAGGGCAAAGCTAGCGATATCCCGAAAATTAACGACCACCATTGAGTAAAATTATTGCGGCGGGAAGAATATAATAGACGAATCGCCAATTTTTTTATGTCAACCCTCGTGATCAGCAGACAATCGCCTGTTAGTGCAACCGATTGATTTTAGCATTTGCATAAAAAGGTTGCGAAAGAAAATTATATACCGTTAATGACATAACGATACCCATACCCCTGACAATGAATGACGCTCTTGTTATTTTTATCGGCGTCAATTAGAACACCATCGACGCGAAATGTGAATTCGTAAAAACTTCCCGAAGTATTCTTGACAATCTCATTTTTTGGTTTTGTCAGCTTCCATTTATTAGAGGTCTCGTCGAACTTCATCGTCCATTGAGCATCCTCTTTCGACCACCTGTTAAAGTTACCGCTGACCACTATGTTACGTCCTTCACCAGAATAATAAAAAACAACATTATCGCCGTCGATCACATAACCCGATTCAGGTGGAATGAAGAACCAAAGCAAAAGCATGAGTACTTTCATGAACTATGAACATTTATGCGCCCGGAAAAGATCTTTTATCGAATGATAAATTTAGGAAAGTAAATCCTTAAAGGAAACCAAAACATCGTTGGCTCAAGGCCAGTACTTTCTGATCTTCTGGCGCAAGAATGCCACACTGCGGGCGAGCTGATCCATTCCGTCAACTCCATCTTCGATGCTAATCCATCCGTTAAATCCGACCCGTTTGAGTTCCGTAAAAATTGCATCATAGTCGTTCAAACCTTTGCCGATTTCTCCGTGACTTAATCGCTTCGCATAACCAGCAGCGCCACCTTCTTCTTTACGCAGATCCTCCAGGGTACCGGACAAAAGAAATCTGTCGCTTGCATGCATAGTGACGACACGATCAGAGACCCGTTTCAACAATTCCAGCGGATCCTCTCCTGCCAGATACGTATTACTAGGATCATAATTAACGCCAAAAAACGGATGATGAATCCGGTCGACCAGTTTACAGAATACATCCATCTTCTGTGCAAACTCAGGATATTGCCAGAAGTCATCTTTATAATGGTTTTCTATGATTAAAGTGATATGTCGATCCTGAGCATAAGGGAGACACGTTTCGATACAGTCGGCTGCCAGCTTGATCCCTTCATCCATAGAAAGCTCAGGCCTCTTCTGACCAGAGAGTACCCGGCAATAGGAGCCGCCAAGGGCATAGGTCATATCGATCCATCGCTTTTGTTTTTCGATTTCCTTCTCGCGAAACCCTTTATCAGGATGCGTAAAATCCGGAGAGCAGCACATCATCGGGATCGACTTGCCATGCGATTCGACTTCATCGCGAAAGCGTTTCCAGTTCGATTCATCAGCCATCTCCAGAAAACCGGCATACCATTCAAGGCCGTCGATGTCAAGTTTGACGGCCAGCTTAATCCATTCGGATACCCTCATCGTCCCATCCTTGCAGAGTGCCTGCATAAAGGCTTTAGGAAACGCAGCAAGTTTC
>DASVBA010000863.1:0-2730 GCA_036376095.1 Chryseolinea sp. | reverse complement strand
GAAAGCCCATCCCCTTCACCGCATATGTGACGGCGTTTGCGAAAAAAGATATTCAGATGATGAAGCAGTAGCCATGGCAAAAATATTGCTGGAGTATGGCGCTGATGTAAACGGCGGACAGCTGATCGAAAAGAAAGATTCACCCTTAATCGCGGCCGCGAGTCTTGGTGCAGACAAGGTCGGGCTCCTTTATATAGATCATGGCGCTGATATTCATCACGCCGGTTGTCACGGAGGAACTGCTATTCATTGGGCGGCATGGTGCGGGAGGGATGTTCTGGTAAAGCGATTATTGGAGGCAGGAGCCGACATCCACAAACTTTGTATCGACTTTCGATCGACTCCGCTATTCTGGGCGATTCATGGCTATAAGTTTGGGGAAAAACAAAATCGACATCACCAGGTGGAATGCGCCAGGATGTTGTTGGAAGCTGGCAGCGATCGCACCATTCCCAATTTTGAAGGATACAAGCCGTATGAGTTATTGGATGAAAATGATACGGAGTTGAGAGATCTCTTCGATAAAATACCGTCATGCTGAGCTGTGGTTAGTGCAAAGAATGGATCCGTCAGGCCATGATAAAGAAGAAGTGTGCAACTCAGACACATACGTGCAGCGAAGCATCTTTATCAGCAGGACCCGTAGTAGGAACAATAGGGCGTTAAAAGTAATGCGGCCGTTCGGATAGAGATCCTTCGCAGCGGTGAGGCGTCTTTTATTCGGAGATGTAAAAATGATTTGCGGCAGCTGTATTCATCGTGCAAATCACAGCTACGGATGACGGACTAAGATTCTTATTTTCATTTTCCCATCTCCTTCTCTTCTCCTCCCATTCTCAACTCCTCAACTCCCCATCTTCTTACTTTCCTTATATTTGACCACTTAATATCAACCTTATGGAATACCGACAACTAGGTGGATCCGGACTTCGCGTACCGGTGCTGAGTTTTGGGACAGCAACTTTTGGTGGCGGCAGTGAGTTCTTTAAAGCATGGGGCTCAACACAAGTGGGGGAAGCAACCCGGCTTGTAGACCTGTGTCTGGATGCAGGTGTTAATTTATTTGATACCGCTAACGTCTATTCCACCGGACTATCAGAACAGATATTTGGCAAGGCCATAAAAGAGAAACGCAATAAGATCCTGATCTCCACCAAAGCTACGTTCCCGATGAGTAAGGACGTGAATGATTTTGGGTCATCACGGCTACATCTGATCAAGGCGTGTGAAGAAAGTCTGAAAAGGCTGGAAGTGGACCATATCGACATCTATCATATGCACGGCTTTGACGCCAATACGCCGGTGGAGGAAACTCTGAGCGCACTGAACCACCTCGTTCAAAGCGGTAAGGTTCGATACCTTGCGTGCTCCAATTTTTCAGGGTGGCATCTCATGAAATCGCTTTCTGTGTCCGAACGATACGGGTGGGCTAGGTACGTAGCGCATCAGGCGTACTACTCTTTGATAAGCCGCGACTTCGAATGGGAGTTGATGCAGTTGGGAGTTGATCAAAACGTCGGCACTATTGTATGGAGTCCTCTTTCGGCCGGGCTCCTTACAGGAAAATACCGCCGGAACATGCCGCCTCCCGATGCACGCGTTGCGCAGGGTGGAAGCCCGATTCCAAGTAAAGTTATTTCAAATGAGCTACTGTATAACATAACGGATACCCTGGACGAAGTGTCCAAAGAAACAGGAAAGAGTATTGCTCAGGTGTCGTTGAACTGGCTTCTTCAGCGACCCACTGTCGACAGTATTATTTTTGGCGCCAGGAACGAGGAACAGCTGAAACAAAACCTTGGAGCGGTAGGATGGAATCTCACCGTAGACCAGGTGAAACGATTGGATGCCGCCAGCGACGTTCCGGCGGCGTATCCTTACTGGCATCAGCGGCAATACGCCATTTTGAACGCTGCGCCGAAACTATACTCAACTTTTACTCCCGAATAATCATGAAGGTCTTGGTCTGTGAGGATGATATGATCGCCCACAAAGTTATACAGGTCGCGCTGGAAAAGTACAATGCTGAAGTGATTGGCGTGTCGGATGGTCGTAAGGCACTTCAGTTCCTGAAGGAAAATGCTGTAGATCTGATCATTACAGACATTCATATGCCATACTTTAACGGCGATGATGTACTGCGGCTCGTGCGCCACGATCAGAAAAAAAACACCCCGATCATAATGATCTCTTCAGACACCCAGGAGGAAGTGATTTCGCTGGCGCTTAGATCGGGTGTAAGCGATTTCATTAAAAAACCTATCGATGCGATCAGTCTTGAGAAGCGGCTGAAGAAATTCCTAATTCCGGAATAGGCACATAAGATGGTTGCGTGTTGACATATTGAATATTGAGTGTGGCGATTCTTGAACGGATGCAGTCAGATTCTAGGAAAACACTCCCGCCTGCGTCGGGCAGGCAACAATCAACAAGAAAGAAGTCAACACTCAAGGAGTGATTGCCATCGTTAAGCCTAGATCCGCCCAATATCATCATAGATATCCCTCAATTACCCTAATAACAGTCCAGGCGGTGTAACCATGTCAAAAAACAGGAGTATCCTAGGCGCAGTCCCTGCAAACTGATTCGGAATGCCAAAATCCCCGGTTCAGAGCAAAATACTGTCAGTTCGTTACCGTTTGTTAAGTGCGTTAAAGGTCAAAAGCTATTTTGGCCGAAAAAGATCTTTCACCCAAGCGAGAATATTTTATGATAAGGAATTTTTTTACC
>DASVBA010000862.1:0-7275 GCA_036376095.1 Chryseolinea sp. | reverse complement strand
AGTAACCCTATTACATATTTGCGCCGAATTTAATCATACTTCATCGGCACGGGTGCTCATCAAGCACGGCGCGAACGCTGACGCAAGAGCGGGCTTTGATGAATTCGGTTTTGGAGGTCACACGCCGATATTCCATACCGTAAATCAAAACGGCAATCAGTCTTCGGAAATAATGATGTTCTTGCTTTCGTTGCCAGTTGACCTGAAGGTTACGGTTACAGGTTTGATCTGGGGCAAGGGTTACGAATGGGAAACACTTATTCCTGCCGTTAATCCGATAAGCTATTCTATGATGGGCTTGCTTCCACAAATGCACCGGGACGAAAGAACAACTGCCATGGTTGTTTCCCTGTTGCTCAATGCCGCATATGGTTTAAAGTATACACCGGAAAATGTTCCTTGTGCTTATCTTAAAAAGGGATGAAAGAAGCTGAGAAGGAAGCAGCAAACGACCCCGTTATAATTCGGCGGGCCAATGAAAAGGATGTGTCGGTGCTTTACAATGTGTGCAGGCAATCATACATCCAAAGCTTCGCGGATCACTGGATTGAAGGAGGGCTGACATGGTACCTTGAGAAGGTTTATGGAATGGACGTCCTTAAAGGGGAATTGAAGAATCCTGACATCATTTACTTTATCTCTTATTACAAAGGTGAGCCTGCCGGGTTTATGAAGGTTAAGTTAAATTCACCGCTGTCGTTCCAGATAGCTGGTAGTCATTTGGAGATTGAAAAGCTCTATTTTCTGGAGCAGTATAAAAAGAAGGGTTTGGGAAAGCGGATGATAGACGCTATAAGAGAACTTGCTGATCTACTGGGAACCGATCTGATCTGGCTGGCAGTCATCGACACGAACACAAGTGCAATCAGGTTTTATGAAACCATCGGGTTCACATTTTTCGACAAAACGAGATTAGAGCTTCCCTACTTCAAGGATGAGCTTCGCGGCATGTGGCGGATGACCCTGGAAATAAAAAGGAAACATCAGCAAAGCGGTACGAGATGAAATACTTGCTCGATAACGAAGAGACTGCCAGGATTCGCTTTCGGCTTGTTGAACGATCGGACTTCAAGCAATGGCTGCCATTTTTTGCAGAGCCTGAATCCTTCCAGTATTGGAATATGCGACATCAATCCCCCGAAGTTGAATGTAGCCAATGGTACGACAAACAACTCGAGCGATATGAAAAGGACACTGGAGGAATGAATGCGCTCATTGAAAAGTCATCGGGCAAGTTGATCGGACACTGCGGACTTCTTGTACAAAATGTTGATAACCGCGTCGAGCTTGAAGTAGGTTATTCACTTCTTCCTTCGTTTTGGAGAAAGGGTTATGCGTCAGAGGCTGCCGTGAAATGCAGGGACGTTGCTTTTAGACGCAGCTACTCTCCATCCTTGATCTCGATTATAAGTTTGACGAATATTCCGTCAGCGAGAGTTGCTGAAAAGAATGGAATGACCATTGACAAGCAGACTGTGTACAACGATAATTACGTGAACATCTTCCGCATTTCGTTCGATCAATGGCAGGAACGCAGAAAAGAACAATCAAACTGAAATGTGTCCTTAGTTTGGAATGAGATCCCAACCGTTCGCGTAGTCGAGGCTCCAGTAGCTTACCCATGTCCATCGCACGAGCCCATGCTGCGAGCCATATGCGTACATGAATCCGGATCCATCGGTAGCCATGGGCCTGTAGTCGAAGTAATTGTTCAAGTGCTGAAAGGTCTGCCCGAATTGAGAATAGTTTACCGTGTACTGCATCCACAAGGTGCTGGCATAAGCAAGCTTAGGCATGCAATTGACATTGATAGGGGCTGGATCCTCGACTGGCAAAAGTGGAACTGTCCTTGACTCACCGACAAAAACAAAAGAAAATGGATCGGCTCCCGCTGGTCTGGAAAAGAATGCCGAGTCGGCTTCGACCTCAAGGTGCCGCGTGATCACCACGTCGGCCAGAGACGACCAATTTCCATTAGCAGATGTTTTCGATTCCGACCCGTTTGCAAGAAACTCATTTAAGATCCATTTATCCCCCTCCTTGCCAGTGATCGCGAGTACGAGGGTGTCTGGCATGTATTCGAAGGTTACTTCTTGCGTATTATTTTTGGTCGCTTTAAAAAAAACATAAAAACTGCGCTGTCCCACCTCCGGGTTGTCAAACCGGATTGGTCCCTTGTCGGGCAATCCCTTCAGCGGATCATCGTCGGTCAGAATTTGAGGATCATCCGAAGAACAGGCAAGTAACGCAAGGGAAAGAATAACTGTTAAAAGGTGCTTCACGACCCGTGTTGATTGCGCCCAAAATACGTAAATTTTATACATTCATTATTCTCATCTGCGTGATATTCAATCGTTAATTTAATGCGCCTCTTAATCTCTGATAATTATGCAGTCGACAGCAACAACACCGGATCAATACATTAACGCAGCTTACAAAAAGGCTCATTTATTAAAATAGAAGTCGGACACAAGGTTCGATGTATCCCACGTATGTTGGTGTCCATCGGACAACTCCAAAACATTTTCCCTTACCTTTTTAAAAACCTGTTCAATGCTCAGGCCGGGAACACGCAATGCTTTTATGATCTCCTGCGTATACAATCCATGAGATGCGGCGCCATCAGATGCGACCGATCCCGGGGCCGTTGCGTAGGCGATAAAAGCACCAACGGCAGGGTTGGGCGGTGCAAGCCCTTTTGCAATACTTTGTTCTGTACCGTGGAAAGGATTATTCCGACATGCGTCCAGGATCATGACGCTCATTTTAACATCTGCATATTGCATGGCGTCGAGCGCGGCGTCCAGGGGAATACATGTACGTTCCACGTCTTTTGGAAGTTTAATAGCGGCATCAATGGGAATAATGTAATTTGTCCCATCGACCTGTAATCCATGACCTGCATAATAGAATAGTCCGACAGTATTCGACGGATTCGACTCTTTCAATTGTGCGTGAAATGCACGGATCGCTTTCTTGATCTCAGCGGACGTTTGGTTCACTTTTACAACGGTTGTAAAATTCAGCTTCTTTAATTCTTCAGCAATGGCAAAGGCGTCGTTCACGGGATTCTTGAGATGTCCGACTGGTTCGTTATAGTTGGCATTGCCAATGATCAGTGCAATTCTCCTGGCGGTCGACGCATCAGGACTTTTTTTCGCCATAGTTTGATCCTGACTTGAGACAATTTCGGCAAGTGCGTCCTGCGCCAGGTAATGATCAGGATTGAGCATTAAACAACGTTTCAAAGTTGCTTCTGCCAAGTCCTTTTGCTGGATTTTTCGGTAGGCGAAGGCCCGATCGAACAACAGCTGCGATTGCTTAAGGTTGTCGGAGATGTAAGGGGCGGCCTCCGTATAAGATTCGATCGCCTGGTAGTAATCGCCTTTGGAGCTTAGGCACTTGCCGATCAGCCAGTGAAGGTTGCCTTTGTTCTTTCTTCCGAGTGCAATAGTCTGCCTGAAGTCGTCGATAGCTGGCGTGTACGCGCTGTTTTTGTAATGCGCCATGCCTCTTGCATAATACGCTTCAACGTCTAGCTTCTTATCACGCGCGTTCTTCTTGAGGTACTCCGATAAATTTGAAATAGCCTCGTGATACTTGCCCTCGTTGTAAGCATCAACGCCGGACTTATACAGATTGTACTGTGAGAATCCGACGCTCACCCAAAAGGCAAGTGCAGCTGTTAAAATTGCTTTCATCATCAGAAGTTATACGTCAGCCCTAGCTGAAAATTTAATGTGGTAAATCCTTTATCGTCTGAGAGGGGAAAGTTCTTTGGAAGTGGAGTTGTTTTGGTATCAAAAGGATTGTAATAATCAACGGTTAAAATATGGTTTTGGTATAACGACGTGTCAACAAAAGGCACCGGAAAAGTGTAGCCGAGACCAGCCTGTATATAGAACGAAAACAGATTCGTTGGAAAAAATTCAACGCCTGCACCGAGGTTTATTCCACCGGTGGTTGACGATTGCGATTCCGCCAAGGTGTGAGATTCATTGTTGACCTGAATGTAGTCGTCAACAGTCGGGTGATCGAAAAAATTGATATTCGATTCCACCTGTTCAAGGTTTGACATGACAAGGCTTGGTGCCGCAGTGGCATAGAAGGATGCCACTGTATTACTTTTTATGGGAACAAAATTGATCTTAGCGACGAAGCCTAAGGATAACTGACGTATGTCACCCCCCGAGAGATTTACCAGCAGGTACTGAGCCTGACTTGGAGTGTAGTATGTATTATTTGGCAACTCGATCTCAAAGTTTTTATCCGGATATCTGCCGGTCATGAAGTCATTATAATCGCTTCGGTAGGAAGCATAGCTCAATGAACCGCCAACACTCAAGATCCGGTTAACTCTTTTTTGATACCCCAGTCCCACAAATGTCCCTCCTTGATAATTGTTCTGGCCAAGACTAGTTGCGGCGCCAAGATTAAAATGTAAGGAGTTGCTTTTTTCCAAGCGTGCTTTCACGGCAATCACCGCTTCTTCTTGACCCCAAACGGAGGGTGCAAGTATGCTTAGCAGCAGCGTTGTAAGGGCAAAGGCTGTCCTGACCATATTATTCAAGAGAGCAAAGGAGTAAGATCGGCTAGCAATGAGAAAACCGTACGATGCTCCAACATGAATATACTTTTTTCGAAGCTCAGTAACAAGAATTATTTCGGTATACTTGGTCTGACTTCGATCTTGCTCGGAAGGGTCCGGGGATTCATCTTGAGAAGATCGACTACGATTTGCCCGATGTCTTCGGGTTGTATTTTCCAAGCATCCCTTTCGGATGGCTGATTATTGTTAAAGTTTGTTGCTACTGAGCCTGGAAGAATGGTCGTGACCTTCACACCATAATTCCTGATATCGAGCATTAGTGCCTGCGTGAAACCTACAAGCCCGAACTTGCTGGCATTGTAAGCGGTTGCACCTGCAAAGAAATTTATTCCTGCCAGGCTGGCCATTGTTATAATGTAACCTTTAGTTTTCTTCACGGCCTCAAGCGATGCCTTCACGCTGTTAAACACTCCGGTCAGGTTGGTATCGATCGTCTCCTGCCACTGATCCTCGGTCAGCGTTTCGATCGAACTAAAATATCCGACCCCGGCATTCGCCACCAGTATGTCCAACTGTCCCCACTTCTTGATGATGCCTTCAACTGCCTTTTGTTGATCGGACAACTTGCGTACGTCTGCGGCGAAACCAATGGCTTCGCCTTTACCAATGCGATTTAATTTTGCGGCAGCCTCATCCGCGGCAGCTTTGGTCCGCCCGGTGATGGCGACCTTTACATTTTCGTTCATGAGCGATTCGGCAACACCATAACCGATTCCTTTTGTACCGCCTGTAATAAGAGCCACTTTATTTGCAATGTTTTCCATAGACGAGTTCTTTACAAACAAATATACAAGAATTGAATTCTAATGTCGGGCTTGTGAAGTCCTGGGATTTATTTGTGTGTGCACTTCACACATGGTTGCCATCATTGGTGGTCACATAATATTTTGATTTTAGTTGCCAATATTTTTCTACTTTCGGCCCCAAAATTGGAGAAATATGAATTATAGAAAGTTAATATGTTTTGTACTGCTATCAGTAGCGATAACAGCTTGCAAGCAACATCCGCCTACTGACCTTTCAAAAGAAAACCTGATCCCGAAACCGGTGTCAGTGATAGCCACAAAAAAAGTATTCGAGCTAACGAAGAGTTCAGGTATCTATGTCGAAGGAGAGTCTGCGGAATTGAAATTCATTGGTGAATATCTGGCGGGTAAGTTACGTCCTTCCACAGGATATGATCTGCCGGTTTCAGCGACTGCAAAGGCTCCTGAATCGGGAAGTATTTTTTTAGTAGCGTCTGGAAATGATGAAGAATTAGGAGATGAAGGTTATGAGATCGAGATAACAAAAGATCTTATCAAGGTTACAGCCAATAAAGCGGCCGGCGTTTTTTGGGCGGTTCAGACATTGCGTCAATTGTTACCAGCTAAAGCTGAAATGAGTTCATTGCAGGACGGACCATGGGAATTTTCAACGGGAACGATACGTGATTACCCAAGTTATCCTTTCCGGGGATCGATGCTGGATGTTGCTCGCCATTTCTTCTCAGTTGAGGATGTTAAACGATACATTGATTTGTTGAATCTATACAAGATGAATGTACTGCACCTTTCGCTATCCAACGATCAGGGTTGGCGAATTGAGATCAAGTCATGGCCGAAACTTACTTCTGTGGGCGGAAGCACTGAAGTAGGAGGAGGTGAGGGAGGATTCTACACCCAGGAACAGTACAAGGATATCGTTAAGTATGCCCAGGATCGTTACGTTACGATTGTACCCGAAATCGATATGCCTGGACACACAAATGCAGCGTTAGTCTCATATCCTGAATTAAACTGCAACGGTAAAACTCCCGTTGCTTACACCGGTGTTGAAGTTGGCTTCAGCTCGCTTTGTACCACCAATGAGATAACCTACAAGTTTGTCGATGACGTCGTTCGTGAGTTGTCTGCGATTACACCTGGACCGTACTTTCATATTGGCGGCGATGAAAGTCACGCAACAAAGAGAGAGCATTACATTCCATTTGTAGCGAGAGTCAGGGACATTGTTAAGACCCATGGAAAGCAAGTGATCGGATGGGAAGAGACTGCGCAAATAAATATGAACGAGAAAAGACCAGAGGATGCCGTTAACGTTGATGCAAGCGCGAAGGCAAGTGCCGCCAGCGCTATTGCACAGTATTGGTCAAACGCCAATCACGCGCTGGAGGCTGTCGCAAATGGTTCGAAACTGGTGATGTCACCTGCTAAAAGAATGTACCTGGATATGCAATATGATTCCACAACAAAATTGGGATTGCATTGGGCAGCATACATTGAAGTTGACAGTTCATACATGTGGGATCCTGCCACTCTTGTTAAAGGAATAACACGCGAAGATATCCTTGGTATCGAAGCTCCGCTGTGGACGGAGACCATCACCACCATGGATGAGATCGAGTACATGGTATTTCCCCGTATAATAGGGCTGGCTGAAATCGGATGGTCACCATCAACAGGTCGCGGTTGGGATGAATACAAGATCCGTTTGGCTAACCACGGGCCGCGTATGAAGGCGCTGGGCATTGACTACTATGCATCGAAACAAATTCCCTGGGTGGAGTAGGCATATGGTATAAGGGGGGAAACGGAGTTATTCCCGAAATATTTATTTATGCGTAAGCAGGAGCTTGAGAGGGCTCCTGTTTTGTTTTTTAGCAAAAATTTCAAAATATGCGATCA
>DASVBA010000860.1:0-4325 GCA_036376095.1 Chryseolinea sp. | reverse complement strand
GAAAAATTAAATACTTATATAAGCCGGGCAAAAGACCTCAGGGATTGGATGCCGTCTATTAAACTTTGCTTTGAGCGCGGTGATGCCGCACAGAATTATTCAAGGCTGATCAAAGAATACAATCAAGTGAGGGATGAAATTAACGGGGAGCATGAGAAGGATATAAGTGCAGTCAAACACTATTGGTCGGACGCAGCGTCGGTAAAGGAGCTTGAAAAGACCTATGACTATCTGTTAAAGGAGGTGCACGATGCCACTTTCCTGCTGTGGATCAGCAAGATCAACGAGTATTTTAAGACAGCACCTGCGAGAGCCAATCAGGCGCAGAAGGTAGCGGATAATGCGCAGGTATTGATGACTCAAAAAATTGACGAGTTGATGAAACAATCCGAAGTTATAATCGAACTCATGCGAGATCAAATTTAAAATATATAAATATGCGAAATATCAAATTCCTGGCAACCGCAGCATTGGCGTGTTACAGTTTGACCACCTGTAATCCCGACTGTAACAATATTACAGATGTTTACTTTGCAGAACATCCCTATGTTGAAGAAGGGGAGGTTTTGATTAAGTCCAGTAATCTCAATAACCTAAGGAGCAGGGAAGTTTATTTCAATGATATCCCCGCCGAAGAATTGAGATTCGTTACGGATGTCGGGCTGGTCGCAAAGATGCCTAAAGGCGCTAAGGGAGAAAAGGTAAGTCTTCGCATTCAGGATCAGGATTGCACTGATTTTGTTTCCTACAATCTCAATGTTCAGTCTGAGACCTTCTTTGTTGGGAATGAAGATTATATACCGCCAGCCCCTCCGATAATCATTATTCCGTTGCCAAACCCGCCACTCCCGCCAAACATTAATAATGCATGGATTAGTCCGAACAACACCGACTATTGCATCTGGTTTGTGGTCGTGCCCGTACCTGAAAGTCCGGGAAATTTCACCATTACACCGACCGAGTACAATGGCAAGGCAAGTGAGGAGCTGAGTGTCGCAAGGCTTGCATGCGCTGATACGTCACAACCTGAAACAGGTCTTTATCACAAAAATCCCGTTTATGGTATGATCAATACCAACGATAATATTATTCAGTTTTGGATTGACCGGTCGGGGCAAGGCTTGGGCGTCGAAGAGTTTACCGGACAGTTTATCGACATAGATTCTACACCTTTTAACGACGATAGACTACCCGAGTGTGGTGGAGCTCCCTGGAAAAAGGAGAAATTTCACATGATGATGGTTACTTCAAAACAAACGGCACGGACCCTGCTTCTCTATCAGCAATTACTCTAGCAATCAAATTCGAAATAACAGGCCCAGAGTCCAGGAACTGTAGCTTTCGCGTACCCATTCCGTTGTAGCGCTCCCGCTCTCAAGCGTGAATGGGATCTGACCATAAATCGAAGCGCTGAAAAACCTTACGGGCTGATATTGGATCCCAAGGCCGCCGAGTATCTGGTAACTTATCTGGTTGAAGCTTCCGTCTGAATATTTCTGAAAGTTCCCTGCATACGTAAGGCCAGGATATAAATAGACACGATGATTAAACAGGCTTTCCACCAAAAAAGCACTAGCGGAAAATTGGTGGGTGGTTCGATCATTATCCGAGTTGGCAAATCGCGCCAGCCAGTTGGTTTGCAGAAAGTAGTACGTCCTTTTGGCCAGGTTTCTATAAAAAGTCGCTCCAAGCTCAAATTGGGTCCGGTCAAGACTCAAACCCTTTCGCACTTCTTCCTTGGCAACCGGAAATGTTAGCGCTCCTTGCAATGTCAATTCCGGAAGCTTGCGGAACGGCATATATCTTACCCTTGCGCCAACCATTGATAGTCCCTGATACGTAATGCTACCAGGATCGTCCGAACCAAAAACCTTCATTGGTGAAGTAGTGGCGTCATCATCCAGTCTGCGACGGGAAAATCTGAATTCGGCTCCCAGATCCCACCTCTTATTATAGGCGAATCCATAGGAAACACGCCAATAGCTCTCAAAAAGAGTATACCGGTATCTATTTGTTATTTGTGCGCCTGCCAGCTCAGGAGGAGTTTCCTGTACCGCCAGCCAGAACGAGGTGAGCGGATTAAAGTTGTTAACCTCGATCCCGTCCTTTTCAAGAATTACCGGCGACAAGCCGGATAAAAATAACGTGGGGAGGCTGTCCAGCGTGGGCAATGACGATGCGTCTTGTGCGTCGGACTCGCCCGGCAAGATTGACAGTATGAACGCAAGGCCTATTGGCAGTGCGTACTTTAGGTTAACGTGAAGGCCTTTCATTTCTATGGTCTTTGGATGGTTAGCGTAAGCTTAATATTCTTTATTACTTCGTCCCTTTCCAATAAAACTCACCCTCCTGATTCACCACCGTGTAATATCCGTCAAATCGATTTTCGTCATCAAGGTTTAATCTGAACGTACCATGAAGACTTTGCACCTTGTCTGTCTTCCATACTCCTTCAATCACACTTCCATTGTGCGAGAATTCAATTTGCGAAAGCATGTTTATGGTCTCAGATCCATCAGGAAATAAGTTATGGGCTTTGCCAACCAACAGACCATCGTCAACCAATTCAAACATCAGGCTCCCCCTTATCTCTTTGTTTCCGTTCGATTCCATTTGATGATTCCATTCACCAAGCCATCCTTTTAAAGCTGTATCGCCAGGGTTAGTAGTCCATGTGAATGTGCCGTTAAGCGCGAGAATGCCAAGGACCATGAGAATTGGTATCGGAACAATGATGGACATCGTTTTAACGAGGCCTTTACGCTTTATTGATGTATTCCCATCTCCGGATAAATCGCTGATGTCATGAAAAAGGGTATCAAGGTCAATTGCCTTTCGATTACTTTCATCATCTTCAGTAATTTGCTCGATTATGACCAATAACGCCTGAGAAATCCGGTCTGACGTGAAATTTATTTTTTCCGGATTCAGGTGACCATTCAACTTATCCTTTTCAAATTTCCGGTAGATGTTGGACAGCGCAGCGACATTCTTTTTAATGTCTTTGCTGGCAGAATTTGAAACAGCCAGCAACTCCTCAAGAGCAAGCTCCTCCCTTCCGTCCATAACAAGATCGGTAAGATGCTGCTTGAGTTGATGAGGATCCATGGTTACCGGGGGGAGTACCGCCTTTATCCAATTTATCAGTTTTTTCCATCACAAACAATGTAAACAAAGGATCATGATGTCGCGCAAAGACGAATTGCCCTTAGTGGCTACGCTGTGGACGATTTGACGGAAATCTTAACTTCAAATTCCCCAAGAGAACCGGGGTGATCGCCTTTGCTTACGGTCAGGATTATCAGCGGCTGGAAACAGTATCAAATTAAATTTATCTTTACTATGACACTTCCCTGCCATGGATCGCAACCGGTTTTTCTTTCCATTATTTCTCGTTGTGCTCGTTTTCTCCTGTGAAAAAAATGAGGTAAGCTCAATCACCTATCCATCAATTTATCGCAAGACTGGATTAACGCCTGTCGGAGATCTACGGGTTTTTTCTTCAGCGGGTGAAATTCGCCGTAATTCGATTATAAGCAGGTTCAGTCGCTATGACACCTCATATCTTAAACATTACGCTGCGTCCCTCAAAAATGACCCAAAAATTATGGACAGTGTCAAATTTGTCGACCGTCAACATGCCATGCTGGATCATGAAAATAACAACACAAACTGCTTGCTTGCCATCGAAAGCGATCTTCTCATTTTGACAGAAACCGATGCTTCAAGGAAATGCTGCTTCGCAGGTGAAGTATTTACGCGAAGTTTGCCCTATCAGTTAGTCAGGCTGAAGCCGGAGGTTCATACGGAATTCATACAGTCTTCCAGTGGGGGCAATTACAGTTTTGGCTTCACCGGTCGCCGTAAATATGTGCTTAAAGAATCTTATGGGAAGTTAATAGCACCGTTGATACTTTATACCCGGCATTCAGAAAAATTTGAAAGTGGATTTGTGAACAACGTTCTTCAACGCGATTTTTATTCCAATCTTGATCCGGGTGATACGCTTTCGGTCATGGAATTCCAAATCCATTTTGAAAAGCAATAGCAGGAAACTATGCCTTCAGGTTATATACTTGCATTCGATGGGTCGGAACTTAAAAGGTCCGGAATATCCCTCTGGATTTTGTTTATCCTTGCTATTGCTTCCTGCAAGATCGAAGAGCGTGATGTCATTTACCAGCCACCGCGGGATCTTTCTCATGAACCCGCAACTGTAGCTTTGCAATGGGCCGACATGACGTTGTATACCATTCGTTTTTCAGCCTTTAATACACCAACGTATTCGTCGAGGTCACTAGGCTATTTGGGTTTGGCTATGTACG
>DASVBA010000858.1:0-2635 GCA_036376095.1 Chryseolinea sp. | reverse complement strand
GGTAAAATGTATCTCAATTACATAAGTGTCGTTTCAAATGAAAAATGGTACGATCAGGCTAATGAACTGCAGTTCGAGACTGAACTAACTCAGAATTTATTGGTCAATGAGGTTAGACCAAAAACAACCGAACGTATAAGTTCAACGGAAAAGATGCGGAACTACGGATTGCAATACCAGGATTACCCGTATAACAAATCCTTCTGGGATAGCTACAACGTGATCAAGGAAACGCCAGTGGACAGGAAAGTAGTCGAAGACCTGGAGAAAGTCGCGCCATTGGACAAACAATTCGAGAATAATTAAAAAATAACCGTCACCTCTTTTCAGAAGATGACGGTTGATTGACCCAAACTACGATGTGAAATCAGTTTAGCAGGCGCTTAGCGTATTCGCGCGGTGTGCATTGATGGAATTCTCTGAAACATTTGGCGAAATAAGAAAGACTGTTGAAACCAACCCGGTAAGCGACATCACTCACGTTTCCAACCTGCCTTTGTAAAAGTTCGGCGGCACGCTGAAGCCTCATTCTCCTAATAAAGTCGTTAGACGAATAGCCGGTGATAGAGATGAGCTTTCTGTAGAGGCGAGTCTGACTAAGTCCCATTTCTCTGGCGAACTGTTCTGAACCAAACAACGCGTCTGACATATGATCTTCGATCACCTTCATAATGCGTTGAAGAAAAATCTCGTTCTCTGAAGGTATATCGGCCGCTGCAGGTTTCAGCTCGACCGGGTGACTAAACTTGCTGCGCAGCGCTCTCCGCGATTGAATGAGATTCTGGACGCGGATCTGCAACTCCATCTCCTGAAGTGGCAGGTTCATAAAGTCATCTGCTCCGAGATAAAAACTTTTTATCCGATTATTCTGGTCATTCTGATTGGTCAAGATCACGACGGGGATATGACTTGTCTTGTCGCATCCCTTGAGTTGGAAACATAGTGGTTCACCTTTGGCCGGGACATTGAAGTCCGCAATGATGAGGTCGGGAAGGATTTGTTTCGCCAGGCACAGTCCATCATTTTCATCCACGGCTTCTTCGATCCTGTGTGTGCTGTCGAGAGTTCTTCGAAGGTATTCGCGCACGGCGGCATTTCCGTTGATCACCAAGATGGTTGATAACAGGCGGGAAGGGCTATACCTGGCATGTTCCGGAACCAAGTCGGATTGGTAAAAATTTACGAAGGGTTTCATAAGTACTGGGTTTGAAGAGTGTTTGTTCGATCACGTATCTAAAGTACTTTCCCGTCGCTGATCTGTAGAGGCAACTTGTGCCATGAAGCAGGAATTGTTCTTCGAAAAACCCAACAACCTATAAGGCATAATTTATTGCCCAATCGATTGAGAAAATCCCCGGAAAGCCGCTGCTGGCTGTCGTTTGCCGCCATTTGAGAGAAAAAACACTTGAAATTTTTGCAACGAAGGGGTTTTGCGTTTTTTGCAAATCCATCGAAGTTTAGTAGTATTATTTGCAAATGACCGTTACGGATAACATTCAATCGGCTTTTCTGGAACAGATAAAGAGGAAGCTCAACCCTAACATTTCATTTGCGGATGAGCTCGCCGAAAATCTGAACATTAGCCGTGACAGCGCCTACCGGAGAATAAGAGGAGAGACTGTTTTGTCGCTTGATGAGGCAAAAATTCTGTGCCTTCGATACGGAGTATCGTTAGACAATCTCATCTCGGGCTCCGGAGATATGGTATCTTTTCACTACAGCGTAGCTGATACGAAGACCTTCTCGTTCGACAAATGGTTAAAATCCATTCTTAGAAATCTCGAGACGCTGCTACCATTTTCAGAAAAACAGGTGATCTATTTCGCCAAAGACATTCCTGTATTTTATTACTTTAACTCTCCGATGCTGGGTCCATTCAAAATGTTCTTCTGGATGAGCTCGGTATTGAAGAGCGAAAATTTTAAGGGCGTTAAATTCAGCCCCGATGCCGTCTTAAACGAATTGGTCACGATCGGAAAAAAAATCTATAAGCTTTACACCGAGATTCCGCGTACAGAAATATGGAGTGAAGAAACGCTAAATGTTACATTACGTCAGATTGAATTCTACCATGAATGTGGTTTCTTCGCCGAGGCAGACTACGGGATTCGGCTTTGCGATGAGTATCTCTCCCTCGTGAGGGAGATTCGTAGCTGGGCTACCTTCGGATACAAGGAAAAGCCTGAATATAAATTCAATCTTTACAAAAACGATTTATTGATCGGCGACAACACCATCTTCTTCCGAATGGGTGACAAACGGATGACGTTCATTCCCTTCAACACCATGAATATCCTCACTACATCAGATGATGCATTCGGCGAGAAGACCGAAGACTATTTGACGAATCTTACATCAAAGTCTATCCTTATCAGCACGAGTGGTGAGAAGGAGAGGAATAAGTTCTTCAATTCAATGGAGGACAAAATTTTACAGGTAAAGAACCGGCTGAAGTAACCTATCTGGTCAGTGCAATTCAGCAAGCGCTGTCTTAATCCGCTTCAACGCCTCTTTCAAATCCTTTTCAGAGGCAGCATACGACAACCTCACGCAATTATCGTCGCCAAACGCGCCGCCTGGAACTAACGCCACGTGTCCCTTCTCCAGCATATACATGCAGAAGTCGTCGCCGTTT
>DASVBA010000856.1:0-12656 GCA_036376095.1 Chryseolinea sp. | reverse complement strand
GGATCCCAATTGGTTCTCCCCTTAAGATGTCATATACGCTTCCACATTTTATGGGCTACCGTTTTGGCTTGTTCAATTACGCCACGAAGGAACCGGGCGGCTACGTCGACTTTGACTTTTTTCATATTGAAGACCGCATCTCACCATGAAAAAAAATCATAAGTACCGACTTTCCGCCACATTCCTATGCGCAGATGAAGTGAACGTAAAAAAGAATAATCCAGGTTTAAACAACTCTTCGTTCTTTTAATAAATACCGGCCTCAACCACATTACCGCCTGACCTATGATGATTTATCTTATTAGAAACGTGTCACTGAGCTTTCTTATGCTCGTGATTATGATGAGTGCTCATTGCCAGCCGCCGAGAGGACCTATCATTATTTCACCGGAGGTAAATAAGGATAAAACGGTAATCTTTCGTTACCTGGCCCCGCGTGCCACCGTGGTAAAACTTAGCGGACAATTTCTAAAGGAACCTGTCCTCATGGAGAAGGATACGTTGGGAATCTGGAGCGTTACGGTCGGTCCCATCACGCCGGACATCTATCCCTATAGTTTTAATGTTGACGGCGTAACAGTAATGGATCCGGCGAACGTTTCTTTCTTCCCGAATGAAAGGTTCAAGGCTAGCCTGGTTGATGTACCCGGCGATACGCCACTCATTCATGCAATGCGCGATGTTGCGCACGGTACCGTTACCTACGAATATTATTCCTCGGTGGAAGGAAGCACAGGTTCACTGGTGGTCTATACGCCTCCAGGTTACAATAAGAATACATCGACAAAATATCCCGTGTTCTATCTGATCAGCGGAACCACAGATACCGAGGAGACTTTCTTTAAAGTTGGCCGCACTAACCTTATCCTTGACAACCTGATCGCTGAAGGCAAAGCAAAACCCATGATCATTGTAATGCCTTACGGCAATCCGATGGCAAGAATTGCCGAGCAGCAAGGCAAACCCAAACCGGCGGATCCGATGTCGAGGGATGGTGAAGATGCTGTCCGGCGAGCAAAGCTTTTCGAAACGGACTTGACGAATCATGTCATTCCGCATGTTGAAAAAAATTACAGGACTATCAGCAATCGTGACAGCCGTGCCATCGGGGGTTTTTCGCGCGGTGGCGGCCAGACCCTCCGCACGGCATTTGGCAACATGGATAAATTCGCCTGGATCTGCTGCTATAGTGCAAATCTGTCAACAGCTGAGATGGAAAGTAATTTCAAACATATTGGCGGTGACGCCAAGAATACCAATAAGCAGTTGAAACTTCTCTGGGTGAGCGTCGGGAGCGATGATTTTTTGTACAAGTCCACCGTTGAATTCATGGACTATCTAAAAT
This sequence comes from Chryseolinea sp., assembly GCA_036376095.1. Lineage (GTDB taxonomy): Bacteria > Bacteroidota > Bacteroidia > Cytophagales > Cyclobacteriaceae > Chryseolinea. Next base: position 11,311 of record DASVBA010000856.1, on the reverse strand, counting down.
CCAAAGATGTGAACTACAAAAGTATCATTACTCCTGGTGGACATACCTGGATGAATGTAAAAACCTATCTGTCGGAGACCGCACAATTACTTTTCAAATAAGCAACACAATTGATCTTATGAAACCAGTCGCTTACACCCTGCTAATACTTCTTCCGTTTGCTGCCATCGCGCAACCACAACGGCGGCCCGCTGTTAGCTCCCCCGATGTACATCCTGATCACAGCATTACATTCCGGTACTATTCGCGAACGGCTGAACGAGTAGTTGTGAGTGGAGAATTTTTGAAGGCGCCAGTAAAAATGACCAGGGATACTTCTGGTGTCTGGAGCGTCACAGTTCCCCCGGTTACGCCGGAAATTTATCCTTACAGCTTTTGGGTGGACAGTGTGCAAATTGCCGATCCAAGCAACACTTATATTTTCGCCAATGAGCGGTTCAAGCGCAGTCTTGTTGACATCCCCGGAGATAAGCCGTTGCTTCATGCGCTGCAAAATGTTCCCCATGGAAAGATCAGCTACTGCATTTACAAATCCTCTACGCTTGGCACCACCCGGACCCTACTCGTTTATACACCACCAGGATTCAAGGCCAACGAAAAGACGAGATACCCGGTGCTGTACCTCATTCATGGCGGATCCGATACAGAAGAGACATGGACTAAGGTAGGTCGCGCGAATCTCATAGCCGACAACCTCATCGCCCAGGGAAAAGCGAAACCAATGATCATCGTGATGCCTTACGGAAATGTCCGGCCACGCCCGATGCCAGAATTCACTACAGAAGTGGTCAACGACATCATACCGTTTGTAGAAGCAAACTATCCCGTGATCAGAGAGAGTAAGGGCAGAGCGATCGCTGGTTTTTCAGTAGGGGGAGGGCAGACGCTGAATATCGGGCTCACCAATACCGACAAGTTTGCTTATGTGTGTTCTTATGCTCCCTACACCGGAACAGATGAATTCAAAAAGAATTTTTCCAATTGGTCTCCCGATGCGGCGGCAATGAACAAACAGCTGAAGTTGTTTACAATCAGTGTGGGCACCGAAGACTTTCTTTACGAAAGTGTGAAACAAAACATTGCCATGTTTCAGGAAAAGCAGCTCGATCTTAAGACATTTATTGTACCCGGCGGTCATACCTGGATGAATTGCAAGTTGTTTCTTGCAAACAGTCTGCAGCAAATATTTCAGTAGAAATTTTATAAAAAAATCACGTATTGTGATGGGTGTTTGACCGTATATCACGGACACAAATCTCTTAAATTTTTTTTCTTTCCCTTTTGATAAGTGTATATGTTACACTAATTTAGACAAACGTTTGAACAGGTGGAGGAATCCACCATTGTCTGGAGGCTGGCTGTCGAGGAACGTACGCATTGCAATGCGGAATTGAGATCAGTCTCCGCCACGAGGTGCATTTGAAAGCAAAGAGTAATTACAAAATATAAGTAAAATGCAATCAATGGTAGCGTTAAATATCCGGTCAAGAAGTGTCACAACTGAAGTGCTGGACGCGATGACAAGTGCATCAAAAAATTTCGGAGCCGACCTTCTGGTTTCGCGGATCTTCGCAGAAAAGGTCCACGATCTCTTCAATTACGGAATGAATGCCTGCGATGATCAGGCATTGGTGAAGAATTGCATCATTGAGCTGTTTCTGCACGCTGCCGGCCGACCTGAATTACTGCAGGAAGGCGAGTCCGTTGATACCGATGTTTTCAAAATGTTTCGGCGATTGCTTGTCCGGCAGATAACGTCCTGCAGGCAAAAGTTAACTTCTGACATCCGCACCGACCTTTTTCTGGACGAAACCCAAATGACACAAGGACTAACGAATCTTCAACGGGAAGCGCTTTTTCTGAAGTTTCAACGGGGACTAACCTATCGCGAAGTAGCAAATATTATGGAACTAACGATCGAAGACTTGCGCAGCCAGATCTCAAAAGCTGTTGACGTTTTGCTACGTAAAAAATAACGCATAACAAGTCGGACCAAATTAAAATACAAGTAACCCTGTATTACATGAAAAAACTGTTTCTGCTGATTTCCCTGCTGGCGCAAGTTGGTCTGATCTGTAACGGCCAGTCAAAATTCAAACGCGCCCCGGAGGGATTCGATTCCTTTCAGGCGGGTAGTACGCAGGGACAAATTGACACAATAAATTACCCCTCAAAAACAGTAGGCGTAACTCGAAGGGCGTTGGTTTATACTCCGCCCGGATTTTCTAAAAAGAACAAGTATCCCGTTCTGTATCTTCTTCATGGTATCGGAGGCGATGAGAAGGAATGGCTAAAGAATGGACAGCCTCAGGTTATATTGGATAATCTTTATGCGGAAAAAAAGATTGAACCGATGATTGTTGTATTACCCAACGGTCGGGCTATGAAAGATGACCGCGCGATTGGGAATATGTTTGACAGCGCCAGAGTTCAGGCGTTTGCAACCTTTGAGAAGGATTTGCTCACGGATCTCATTCCTTTCATCGAAAAGAAATACCCGGTTCACAAAGATCGTGATCGTCGTGCCATCGCCGGCTTATCAATGGGTGGAGGGCAATCCTTGAATTTCGGGTTAGCGAATCTGGAAAAATTTGCGTGGATTGGTGGCTTTTCATCAGCGCCAAACACAAAGACACCTGAACTGCTTGTGCCGGATCCACAGCGTGCCAAGGAACAACTGAAATTGCTGTGGATCTCTTGTGGAGTAGACGACAATCTGATGTCGTTCAGTCAGCGAACGCATGATTATCTTGAAGCGCATAAAGTTCCTCATGTATTTTATGTAGAACCCGGCGCGCATGACTTTAAAGTATGGAAAAACGACCTGTATATGTTTTCCCAGCTGCTGTTCAAGCCCGTTGATGTATCAAGTTTTCCAGAGTACAACACACTCGGTTCCGCGGCCGCCACAAATGTGAGGTCAGCGAAATATCCACGGGTATTAGAAGACCATCGCGTTCTCTTTCGAATAAAAGCGCCGGACGCTCAAAGGGTACAGGTTGATCTTGGCAAAAAGTATGAAATGACAAAAGATGCCGAGGGTTTTTGGGAAGTGATCACGGAGCCACAGAGTGAAGGATTTCATTACTATTCATTGTTGATTGATGGGGTTGCCATTGCTGATCCCGCAAGCGAAACATTTTATGGTATGGGCCGGATGGCGAGCGGAATAGAAATTCCTATTAAGGGAGAAGATTATTATGCTATCAAAGACGTGGCGCATGGTGAGGTCCGCATTATCCGCTACTACTCTCCCGCCCTGAATTTGTGGCGGAGACTTTACGTGTACACACCTGCCGGATACGATGAGTCCACCGAAAAATATCCTGTGCTTTACTTATTGCATGGAGGTGGAGAAGATGAAAGAGGCTGGGCGACACAAGGGAAAACGGATTTGATCCTCGATAATCTTATCGCAGATAAAAAAGCGCAAGCTATGATCGTGGTCATGGTCGATGGCAATACCGGCACTCCAGGTTTTAGCGAACAGTTCTTACGGTCGTTCGAGTCAGAGTTAAAGACCGCGGTAATTCCTTTCGTGGAAAAGAAGTATCGTGTACGAACCGATTCAAAAAGCCGGGCGCTTGCAGGGCTGTCTATGGGCGGATTGCAAACGCTGTATGCCGGGATATACAACCCAACCCTTTTTTCTTATCTCGGCGTATTCAGCTCAGGCTGGTTGCCGAATCAGAAAGCTATTTCGGACCGACAGTATGATTATATGAAAAAACATGCCGATGAGATCAATGACAAGGTGATGTTATGGATAGCCATGGGTGGTAAGGAAGATATTGCCTATGAAAATTGTCAGGCAATGCTTTCAAAATTTAAAGACCTCAATATAAAATATACGTATCAGGAGTATCCGGGAGGGCATACCTGGCCGGTGTGGAGGAATAATCTGTACAGGTTCGCACCCTTACTTTTTAAATAGCAAACCACAACCGTTGACGTTCCTTACGCAAAAGCAACTCAACTTTTCAAATCTTAAAAGGATACGTTTAAATCTATAGACTTCTGGCTACACCTCGAGGGTGGTCGGTTTTCGGGTTAGTTTTGTTTCATACTGTCACTTCTGTCCATCGTTTGAATGTTCGTGAAGTTGATTCAATTTGCCCGGACGCAAAATTGAGTGCTATTCCACGTAAAATATTGAATGATAGATAGTTATTGATGGATAATTTGTATTTTGATAAGTTTTTAACTTTGGGAATAGTATTCTGAAATGGAGAAAGACGGTACCATCGAACGCATTCATTTTGATCTCTATGAAGCAACGCTCAATGATCTGCCAGAAGGGGTGTTATGGACCGAGGCGGAAAATACAATAGTCTATTTGAACAATGCCGCCGCCAATCTTTTCGGGCAAGCGAAGAAAGAATTGCTCGATCAACCGTTTACCAACCTTGTCAAGGACGATTCATTTAAACGTTGGCTGGAGTTGCTGGATGGAAAACCGGATGGTAGTCATTATGAGAATGCTGAGCGTAGCATTTCCGTTTACTCGCTGGTTAGTCTTTCCATCAACAACGCCAGGTTCACAAGCTTTCTTGTTAATGGTCTTGGACAGACAGGACGCGAGCCTTCTGAAATGTTACGCATTATTTCGGAAGGAACGGCGCCGGTGATTGGCGGAGATTTTTTTAAGTCCCTGGCCTATCACGTTATCATTTCAACGGGAATTCGATATGCAATTGTTACAGAGTGTGCAAACGTCGCCAAAACACGAGTCCGTACATTGGTGTATATAGAGCGGGAACAATTCCTGGATAATTTTGAGTATGATCTCACAGGCACGCCGTGTGAAATTGTGATGAGGGGAGATAACTATTATTGCACGGCTGATCTGGATACATTTTTTCCGCAGGACGAAGGCGTTAAATCTTATTTTGGAGTCCCAATATTTCTTAGCAATGGGGAGGTCATCGGACACATTGCAATTTTTGATACCAAGCCGATGACCATTAGCGCGGCGAAACTGAACATTCTTAAGATCTTTGCATCGCGGGCGGGGGCTGAAATCGAACGGAAGAGAAAGGACGAACAAATCGAAGGAAGCATGATCAGGTATCAGGGCTTGTTTGAAGATTCGCCGATTGGTTTGTGTGAAGAGGATTTTTCAGAGGTAAAAAAGTACATTGATCTTATCAAGCAGCAGCATAAGGACACCTTGGCCTCTATTTTTCAAAATTATCCCGAAGAGATAAGAAACGCATACCGGAAAATAAAACGACTGAGCGCAAACAAATCGCAGGTAGCACTTTTTGATTTCGACAGGGAGGAACAATATTTCAACTACCTGGCGAATCATTTTATGCCCGCAGCATTTAAAGATTTGATCCTCACGTTCGATAGCAATGAATCGGTCTTTGAACGCGAGATAGAAATTGTTACAGCGAAAGGCACGAACAAGATGCTCAAAGTGAAAAGAGTACTTCTTCCGGGATCCGAGTTTAATTGGTCTAAGTCATTAATATCCTGTGTAGACATAACCGAACAAAAGAAAGCTGAAGAAGGATTAAAGAATGCGTTGGGAGAAGTCAAAAAATTAAAGGAAAGACTGGAGGCGGAGAACATGTACCTGCAGCAGGAGATCAAGCAGGATCATAACTTTGAGGACATCGTAAGCAAGAGCGCCCAATTTAAACATGTGCTTGAGAAGATTGAACAGGTCGCTGATACAGATGCCACCGTTCTGATCCTTGGAGAATCGGGTACAGGTAAGGAACTGATTGCACGGGGAATCCATAGTGTAAGTAATCGAAACAACCGGCCCCTGGTAAAAGTTAATTGTGCTGCTCTTCCGGCTAATTTGATCGAAAGCGAATTATTTGGTCACGAGAAAGGTGCATTCACCGGAGCGCTTACGCAAAAGATCGGACGATTTGAATTGGCCAATGGAGGTACGCTGTTTCTTGATGAGATTGGAGAAATGCCGATCGAACTGCAATCCAAACTACTGCGCGTGTTGCAAGAGGGTGAATTTGAACGGGTAGGGAGCTCAAAGACTATTCGTGTGGACGTACGAATCATCGCGGCCACCAATCGTGAGCTGGAAGTTTCAGTAAACAACAAAGAGTTCAGGGCCGACCTGTATTATCGATTGAATGTTTTCCCTATTCATTCGCCGGCACTGCGCGACAGGAAAGAAGATATACCCGTTCTTGTTAACCACTTTTGCAAAAAATACGGCGCGAAGTTCGGCAAGAAGATCACTGCTGTGCCTAAGTCAGTTCTTGAAACGTTAATGATGTATGACTGGCCGGGCAATGTTCGTGAACTTGAGAACATCATTGAACGGGGATTGATCGTATCAAAAACGAATGCACTTGAAATTGGCGATTGGCTGCCAAACATTACAAGCAAAGAATCGAGTCCAACGCCCGTAATAAGGGAGCTCAAAACTCCGGCGGCCAAAAGCCTGGAGGAAGTAGAACGACAACACATTCTGGAGGTGTTGATGAAAACAAATTGGAAAATCAGGGGCGACAATGGAGCCGCTAAGGCGCTCGAATTAAATCCCACTACTCTTGAAGCAAGGATGAAAAAGTTAGGCATCGTCCGCAAGTAACCTGCCCGTTAAAATTCCCAACCTCCAATATTTTGGAGTCCAATCTATTGGAGAAACCTCCAATGGAGTGGAGGCTATGAATGGCCCCCAATGGCTACTTTTCCAGTAACTGCTTGATAAGCAATTTGTTACAATCATGGCACAGGGATTGGAAAGAGGGATTGTCATGATTGCAAAGAATCTCGAACAAATTACTTCCGAACAGATTACTGATCGGATAATCCTAAGGCAGGCAGACGCCCTTGTTAAGATCACCAGCCATTGGAATGCTGCCAGCCAAATGCTCTCTCATACTCTTCAAACGCTGGCATCGCAGTATTCCGGCAAAGTCGCTTTCTTCTCTCTGAACTACGAGACGGAGGCAACATTGAGTGACGTGTACTTTGTCGACAGCGTTCCTACGATTCTCTTTTTTAAAAAGGGAACGTTGGTGGATAAGCTTTCTGGGCTCGCCCATCGAACGATCATTGCGAATAAAATTAATCAACTAATAAACTCATAACATCCCAACTATGGAACCCAAGAACTTTTATTTAAAGGCTTTCAATATTGCCAACAACCTCAATGAGGCGCAACTATTCGAATTGTGCAATAACATTACTCAGAAGGAGGCGAAGAAAAACCAGGTGATCTATGCTAAGGGAGGTGACAAGAAAATATTCCTGCTCATCAGCGGTAAGGTAAAGATCTCGGAGATCAATTCATCCGGCGACGAGATGATTAAAGAATTGATTCTGCCTGGCGACATTTTCGGTGATGTAATGCTAAGCTATGAAGGTCCCACGTACGAGTATGCAGAAGTGATCTCCGAACGTGCAATCTACTATGCCATAGGTCAGGAGCAACTCGCTAGTTTAATGCGGTCTAATCATGCGTTAATGATGAACTACATGGCCAAAGTGAGTGAGAAATTCAAGAGCCTGGAAAGCCGCTATGTCAACATGGTGACCAAAGATGTGAAATCAAGGTTGTTGTACTGCTTCAAGGAATGGGCAAAAAAAGAAGGAAAGCGATTGGGCGACAAAGTCGTGGTGAAAAATTCCTTGACGCACAGCGATTTGGCCAACCTTATTTCTACATCCCGGCAAACGGTCACCGTCATTCTCAACGAGCTAAAGGAAGCGGGCGCTATAAGTTACAATCGAAGGGAGATCGAATTCACCCAGCTGATGCTCGCAAGCTAGTCCGAAGTAACAGCTGTATACCCTAAGCGACATTTACTTGTCGGGGAGATTTGTTTCAACTACCAAGACATTTAGAAAAGGATATGATCATTAAAACAAAAAAATTACAAGGACAGATAGCCATTGTCACCGGAGCCAGTTCAGGAATAGGGGCAGGTGTTGCAAAGGCACTAGCGGCTGAGGGCGCGACCGTTATTATCAACTACTCCAGCAGTCCGGAAAAAGCGGAGAAAGTGTTAGCTGATATAAAAGCAAAAGGGGGAGAGGGCTTTTCCATTAAAGCGGATGTGAGCAATGAAAAAGAGGTGGTGGACATGTTTAAGCAAACGATAAAACGGTACGGAACCGTCGATATTCTGGTCAACAATGCCGGACTGCAAAAGGATGCCAGATTCCACGACATGACGTTGGAGGAATGGAACTATGTAATTGGAATAAATTTGACCGGACAATTCCTGTGCTCGCGCGAGGCAATTAAAGAATTTCTGAAAAGAGGCGTGGTAGCAGAGCGGTCCAGGTCAGCGGGGAAAATTATTTGTATGAGTTCTGTTCACGAAGTAATACCATGGGCTGGTCATGCAAACTACTCTGCATCCAAGGGTGGCGTTATGATGTTGATGAAGACCATGGCGCAAGAGTATGCTCCTTCAAAGATACGCGTCAATAGTATTGGGCCTGGTGCCATACGCACGCCAATCAATCATGCTGCGTGGCAAACACCCGAAGCGTATAACCAGTTGTTAAAACTGATCCCCTCAAAACGGATCGGTGAAGCAGACGACATCGGTGGAGCTGCCGTGTGGCTTTCTTCTGACGATTCCGAGTATGTGAACGGTATTACCTTGTTTGTCGATGGAGGAATGCTTCTCTACCCGGGCTTTGAAGATAACGGGTAAGCCTATCCGGCACGATTGACCGTGCCTATCAAAGCGATATGATGTTTCAGAATCCGAACCTGCAACCAGGTTCACTAGCTAAACTATTGTCATTATTTCATGAAAGCTGAACAACGAAGACTTAACGAAGACCGTGATAAAAAGAAGAACTGGCGCAAGTGGGGTCCGTATCTGACAGAACGCCAATGGGGAACTGTCCGGGAAGACTATAGCCCTTATGGAAATGCGTGGGAATTTGTTTCACACGATGCTGCGCGGAGTAAAGCCTACCGCTGGGGCGAAGAGGGAATTGGCGGCGTGAGTGACAATCAGCAATTGTTGAACCTGTCGGTGGCCTTATGGAATAAGAAAGATCCTATTATTAAGGAGAGGGTTTTTGGGTTGACCGGTAACGAAGGCAATCATGCAGAAGATTGCAAAGATCACTATTACTATCTGGACAGCACGCCGACGCATTCGTATATGAAGATGCTCTATAAGTATCCTCAGCGCGAATTCCCTTATGCCGCTCTGGTAGAAGAGAATCGCCGACGTGGAAAAGGGGATCCTGAATTTGAATTGGTGGATACAGGTGTATTTGATGACAATAAATACTTCGATGTTTTTATAGAATATGCAAAGGCAGATGAAAACGACTTACTTATTTCGATCACCGTGCACAACCGCGGATCTGAAGAAGCTTCTCTTCATGTGTTACCTCATGCTTGGTTTCGCAATACTTGGGCATGGGGCGATGACCCTTATAAACCAGAGATGTACCGTGATGATGACGGTGTTATCAAAATCAGTCATCGTGATCTGGGCAGTTATTATCTATTTGCTGAGGGAAAGCCGCGTGCGCTTTTTTGCGAGAATGAAACCAACACCGGACGTCTTTACAACTTTCCGCAGGCGGGAACTTTTAAAGATGGAATAAATGATCATCTGGTTCATAATAAAGATTCTATCAATAGGATCCCCAAGGGAACAAAGGCTGCATTGAATTATGAGCTGAATATTCCGTCTGGAAACTCTTCTACTATCCGGTTGCGACTATCGCCTGTATTCCTGAGTGATCCCTTTGCGGATTTTGATCATTTGTATAAGGAGCGATTGAAGGAAGCCGACGAATTTTTTGAAGGACTTCAGAAAGGTATAAAAAGCGAAGACGACAAAAGTATCCAGCGTCAGGCCATTGCGGGAATGATGTGGAGTAAACAATTTTTCTATTATGATGTAGCAAAATGGCTGAATGGAGATCCTAATCAGCCGTCACCGCCTTCCGAACGAAAGAACGGAAGGAACCGTGAGTGGGCTCACTTGAACAACGCGGATATTATTTCTATGCCCGACGCCTGGGAGTATCCATGGTATGCTGCATGGGATCTGGCGTTTCATACAATTCCCCTCGCGATGGTCGACCCGGAGTTTGCAAAAAATCAGCTCTTATTACTCACCAAAGAATGGTACATGCACCCGAACGGCCAGCTGCCCGCCTACGAATGGGCCTTTGGCGATGTGAATCCCCCTGTTCACGGGTGGGCTACCTGGCGTGTCTACAAAATTGACCAGAAGCTGCAGGGCGGAAAAGGAGACCGGAAATTTCTGGAAGAAGTGTTCCACAAGCTATTGCTCAATTTTACGTGGTGGGTGAACAGGAAAGACACGAATGGCAACAACATCTTTCAAGGCGGTTTCCTCGGAATGGATAATATTGGTGTGTTTGATCGAAGCGCACAACTTCCCACAGGCGGATACATCGAACAATCCGACGGCACCAGTTGGATGGCAATGTTTACGTTGAATATGATGCGAATGGCTCTTGAACTCGCGAAAGAGAATTCAACCTACCAAAGCCTGGCAACCAAGTTCTTTGAACACTTCCTGTATATCGCCGGCGCCATTTCAAAAGGAAGTATGGACCTGTGGGATGAGGAGGATGAATTCTTCTACGATGTGCTGCGCACACCCGATAATGGACGAACGCCGATGAAGATCAGATCGATGGTAGGGCTTATACCGTTGTTTGCTGTGGAGGTCCTGGACCAGGAGCTCTTTGATTCAAACCCCGAATTTTCGTCACGACTGGAGTGGTTCCTCAAGAACAGGCCTGACCTGGCGAGTCTTATTTCAAGGTGGGGAGAGACAGGCAAAAATCAGCGTCACTTGCTTTCTCTGTTGCGGGGACATCGGATGAAAAGAATCTTAAAGCGCATGCTGGATGCGAATGAATTTCTCTCTGACTATGGCATCCGTGCGCTATCGAAGGAATATGAAACTTCTCCATTCAGATTCTATGCCAACGGCAATGAGTTCAGTGTAAAGTATACTCCGGGTGAAGGCGATACCTCGTTATTTGGAGGTAACTCAAACTGGCGCGGTCCGATTTGGTTCCCGGTAAACTATCTGTTGATCGAATCTCTTCAGCGGTTTCATCATTATTATGGAGATGACTTCAAGATCGAACATCCCACAGGTTCGGGTCAACAGAAGACCTTGCAGGAAATCGCAGACGACCTGTCGTCACGAATGGTGAACATCTTCCGAAAAAATAAAGACGGTAACCGTCCCGTATATGGGCACTACAAAAAACTGCAGGACGATGGATACTTCAACAATTACATCCTGTTCTACGAATATTTCCATGGCGACAGCGGAAGAGGGGTGGGTGCTACGCATCA
>DASVBA010000850.1:0-5720 GCA_036376095.1 Chryseolinea sp. | reverse complement strand
TGTACTTGTTGCCGGGTGGAACATTGCCACCTCTAACAACATATATCTCACGATGAACTATTTAAACAATGCAGGGTTCGTGGCATTTCTATTCGGCGTGTTACTATTCACCGGAATCCTGGCAGGAAGTTATCCGGCTCTATATATCACAAAGTTTCAGCCTGTCGCCATTCTTAAAGATAAGCTGAAGCTCGGTGGAACGAACTACTTCACGCGGACATTGCTGGGTGCACAGTTTACCATTTCACTGATCGCGATCATATGCTCGATTGCTTACGTCCGGAATGCGCGCTTCCAGGAGCAATACAATCTCGGATTCGACGTTCGCGGCTCGATAATTTCCTGGCTTAATGGTGAACAGGAGTTTTCGCAATACCGTAATGCATTACAACAAAATCCGGACGTGATTTCCATCGCCGGTGCACGCAGCGGGATTTTCTCAAATCGCCCACACAAACCTGTGAAGTTTGAATCGCAGGAGGCAGAGGTAGACATTATTGAAGTAGGCGACAACTATCTAGCGACGATGGGGCTGGATCTTGTGCTTGGACGTGATTTCATCAAAGATTCCCGATCAGATGAAAAAGAGTCGATCATTGTGACAGAAAATATGGCTAGTCTGTTTGGGTGGAAAGACCCGCTGGGTAAAGAGGTGATACTCGGCGACTCGCTCAGATTAATTGTAGTTGGCGTGGTGAAGGATGTCTACACGCAAGGGCTGTGGCGTGAAATGGACCCTATGATGATCAGGTACATTCTGCCTGAGAAGTATGATCAGATTATCGTTAGTGCTGATCCTGACGATGTGGCCGCTGTTAACACGGATATGAAAAATAAATGGAGCAGTCTCTTCCCGAATCGTCTTTACAGTGGGAAAATGCTTATCACGGGAATTCAGGAAGTAACGGATCTCAATAAGAGCATCATGCGGGTCTACGCGTTCCTGGCACTGATCGCCACGCTGCTGTCGGCAACAGGCCTTTATACGTTGGTATCGCTTAACATTATTCGTCGCATGAAGGAGATCGGTGTTCGAAAAGTTTTAGGTGCATCCGTCTATCATATTTACAGGATCGTCAACATGGAATTTCTGATCATTTTAATAATAGCGTTCGTACTTGGGTCGTGGGCAAGCTATAACCTGACTCAGGCGGTAATGAGCAGTATCTGGAAATATTACCAGGGCGCCAATGGATATTCCTTTGTTATCGGCATCGCGTCAATGCTGGTTGTTTCAGTCTTAACGATCGGATATAAGGTCTTTGCAGTGGCGACTATGAACCCCGTGAAAACGTTGCGCGACGAATAGAATGTTATTTAATTCTTGCCAGGAGGATATGGCCTGACACGGCAAGACCGGCCTTCAGCAACGTTGCTTTTGATGCAAAATTATTCGAACCTGTGCGGGCAGCCGGCACCCGTCCTGATAAATAGCATTGAACTTTAACTTCCTGGACAAGGAAACTTCCAAAACCTTTTCGGCGGCAATCTTCTTTCACTTCCATATAGACGTCGGCGAAGGGCATATTGTAATGCAGTAAAAAGCCACCCGTTGCAACAACCTGGCCGTGCCATTCGACCACAAAATTACCAGGAGGTTCGGCGTGATGTTGAAAGATAATATCGTCTGCCGCGCTGGCCCGAAAAATTGCTTCTGCCGGTTTCAGGTGCGTCACCCGATTGTCCGAGAAAAGTATAGTATCGGAACTCAGGTGCGTGCCGTAGGTATATGCGAACGATGCAAGAAAAGAGTCATTGGTCTGACATTCGATAAAAGACGCATCGGAGACCTTCAGAAATTCCTCAAAGGCCCGGGGTGCCAGATTTCTGAATGCGGGAATGATATAGAACTCAAAAATGGCATCACGGTCCCCGGTTTTGTCTTTTCCTTTCACGGCTCCATAACCGATCCGGAGTCCGTTGTGCTCTACGCTATAACTATCACTCCAACCCCGGACATGGCAGGAGTCATATCTTATTTGAAAGTTATTCTCCTGCAGAAATAATCTTCTTAAAGGAAGTATCTCTTGAAGGGTAATCTTTTGAACCTGAATTTCCACGCTTACTCACTCTAATCCAACCCACCATTCTGAAAATGCTTGTGTACTATCTTTAAGATACACGATCTCCCCTATTATCGGGGTGATCAACGGGATCTGCAAACTCTTGTTCAACTCGGTAACCTTGGCAAGGGGCTCATCCCATGGATGATTGGCCATTACAAACTTTGAAGAATGAACCGGAAAAACCCTCCTGGCTTTCAGGTCTACTGCGGCTTTCAATACTTCTTCCGGCAGGTTGTGTATGTATCGCCATTTAAGATCGTACTGGCCGTTTTCCAGAATAGCAATATCAACGGGGCCATACTTCTCTCCGATCTCGGCATAGTGCGTACCGTAGCCACTATCTCCCCCGATATAGATTTTCATCGACGGTGTCTGAAGTACATACGACATCCAAAGGGTGTTGTTCCTTGAGAAGCCTCTGCCCGAGAAATGTCGTGCCGTCGTGGTATGAACGCTGAAACCACCGTCCAGCGAAACCGTTTCATTCCAGTCTTTCTCATGTATAATGTCTTCACGATAGCCCCAATGTTCAAAGTGAGATCCAACTCCAAGGCCGCATATCACCTGGCGTGTTTTATCTTTCAACTTACCGAGGGTTTCATAATCAACGTGATCATAGTGATCGTGCGAGATTATAAGGCAGTCAATATCAGGAAGATCGTCGACTGTATAGTTGTCGGTGCCTACAAACGAAGTGTTCGTTCCTGGAATAGGTGACGCATTGCCACTGAACACAGGATCGATAAGAAATCGCTTACCATCAAGTTGAATTAAATAAGAAGAATGTCCGAACCAGATCAACACATCCTGATCAGCAGGTATTTGTTTGATGTTTGTCCTGATCGAAGGAATGGTGTCAACCGGTCTGCGCCGGGGAGCTTTGTTGAACAGAAATTCAATTGTGACGCCAAGCATGGTATTACCTTCTGTCAATTGTGGCGTGTGATGAATGTTGTGAAACTTGCCATCCTTGAAATGGGGTGACTTTTTCATTCGTTCCAGCCGGGCTTCTCTTGGGGTCTGACCAAATTTATCCTGACGCATGTAAACTACAGTGATCAATGCAATCACGACCACGAGTAAAATTATAATGATCATCGTCCATTTAACGATTTTGAGAAATATTTTCATCGCTCATATTACGAGGATGCTAAGGTAAGAAAAGAATCCTGCGAATGGAGGGCGGTCTATATTGTAAGGCAGTTGCCTGTCGACGGATTCTTCAGGCGAGTTTATCTGATCTTAAATTTTTCGGCCAGGTGCGCAGGCATAGCATCAAAGACATTGTCTTTTAACTCGATGATAACCACCCCGTATTGGCCAAGCTCACCATACTTTTCAGTTGCCTGCTGATCTTTAAGTACGGTAATCGATTTGATCCAGTTTGCGCTGATACCATTCATTTCCATGGGAAGCGAATGGGAAAACGAATGAATGGGTTCCTTAGCAGGCGGGATCTGTAGCGTTTTATCGTCGGCGTTGATAACAAACAGTGGATCTGAATGCCTCAATAACGGCGTTTCAGTGTCTACGCGACGGATCTGGATGGCCTGCGTACTTTCCTGCTTGGACACCTGGGATGGATCCTGAGCCAACACGAAGGCTGTATTTAACATCAACACAAGGGCGATCAGTAAACGTCGGCTCATGGTATTTTTGGTTTGAAGAATGAATCTACAAAAAATATCCATTGCGTCCGAAACCTTCCCATTCAACTATGAGAACGGAAGTGCGACCACGTCAAAATAGAAAAAGTTTTTTCACAACCTTTGATCGCATCCTGAGATACGCTTTCTTTATTTGGTCTGAAGAGCCCCTGATTCCGACGTTGCAAAAGATACCTACCGTCATATTCTGATTAGGAAAGTAAAAGAGATCAGTCGTCATTCCTATTCCACGACCGGAATGACCTATTAAAAACTTATACGGAAAACTTTTGTCAGCCATAAGACCTAATCCGTAATCTGGCTTTTTTGCATCGTTCCAGGTGGTCATCTGGTCGAGCGATGCTTTACTGACAATGCCTGCTTTCATTAAGGACTCGAGAAAGTGAGCGGCATCAGTGATGGAAGCGTAAATACCATCATCTCCAATGAACCAGTTCGTAGTCTCGACGGTCATTGCAGTTAAGTTCTCCAACACGCCATCCTTGTTTAAGTCCCCGTAGTGGTTTACCAAGCCTGGAGCCGTGGTGCGATAAAAGGTAGAATTAAAACCCTCAGCTTCGAGCACAATCTTTCTTAAAAAGTCGGTGTGGCCTTCAGGACAAACGCTGTCCATTATCATTGCAAGAAGCATAAAATTTGTGCTACTGTAATTGTAATGCGAACCGGGCGCGCCGGTCGATGGCTTGCCATATACATATCTCCTGAGAACATTCAAATGAGATAACGTGTCGAGTCTTAACTTGCCGTCAAGGTATAAATCATTGAGCGTCGGATCGAACTCATAGTTGTAGATACCGGACGTGTTGCTCAATAGATGACGAACAGTGATAATTCTCCCATTGGGAATGTTCGAAACGATCTCTTCGGGGAGGAACCGGCTTATCAGGTCATCCAAATGAAGTTTCCCCGATTCCGTCAGCTTCATTGCGGCGACAGCATTATACATTTTTCCAATGCTACCGGTCGCGAAGACAAAGCCCTTATCCATGGGCACTTTCTTCTCAAGATCTGCCAGACCCGAAACACCCGTCCATTCCCCATCCTTCGGCGTCTTAATATAGATCACCACCCCAGGTATATTGGCCTTCGTAGCTTCATCAATGATATGCTGTATCTTCTTGTATTTTTTCGGCTGCGGGTAGGCGTTAGAAGTGAGCAAGTGACAAAGAACGAGAAACGAAAAGATAAGCTTCATTAGGAAATAAGGTCAGATGCGAAATTATAAAAGTTGATGAACTCACTCAAGAATAAAAACTTTTACGTCAGGGATGTAAAGATTAAAGAACCCCCTACCCCCGATTATATTGGATGGATAATTAACGGGCTCGCTAAGATACTCGACAAAACTAAACCTGTTGTCTACCCGCAGTTTAAGGAAATCGTAGTAGTCGCTGCTGATATTTGACAGTGAAACGGCAATCGTATCACCCGGATGGTAATCACGGGGAAAAACACGAAAGGTTTCCTCCAGCTCATTCCCTTCAAACTCAACGTCATCATGAAGCCGTATGAACGAGTTTGGATTTAATAAGTTCTCGATGATATCTTCTTGCTCGACCTCCTGAACATTTACCATATACCAGTTCTTGCCGGGTGGATCCAAAAATGTGTGTGTTACTTCTGCCAGGGTATCGCCAAAGCCATTGAAATATAAACCCGCTTCGATGTCTTCAAATTGGATCTGTTCTTTCGCAATGGTGGTAGCATTGATCTCTCCAAGGGAAGCGCTGCTGACATGCAGACTATATTCCTCTCCTCCTACGAAAGGTATAAGTACATCGCCATAAAATCCATAACCCATGTTCACAAGTGTGTCGATCCGGTCGGGTCCCCTTACGACCACCACCGCATCGTCCACGGCGATTTGTTGTAAGAGCTGTTCCGGATCACTGTCATCACTGCCTTCGAGTGCCCCGAAGGTTTTCGTCAGCAATACCACCAGCGAGCGGTCTGGCACGATCTGGGTGGACACTACTATTTCCGGTTT
>DASVBA010000788.1:0-3443 GCA_036376095.1 Chryseolinea sp. | reverse complement strand
TCGGAGCGTCGGGAAGCTTTCCTCCACGGTACCACACGGCCTACAACGCGCATCGCAACTATTTTATCCCGACAGAATACATTGACTTTTCGGGCAGGAATGTGATTGCCGTGCGGGTGTATGACTCGGAGATCGAAGGTGGCATAGTGTCTGGTGATATTGGCGTCTATACAAGCAAAAATGACCGTGGCCTGGCGTTGAATCTTCGTGGCATTTGGGAGTTCAGGTTGGCAACACCCGGCCAGGGTAAGTTCAATAGTATCGGAGAACAGACCGTTGCGTCCCTGTCTGCAGAGGGCTGGACGGATATTACAGTGCCTAGCCCGTGGGATGCGCAGGGATATGGAAATTACGATGGAGGCGCCTGGTACAGAAAACAATTCGTTGTACCTAAGGATATGCAGGAAGACCTCGTGATTCTGCTAGGGAAAATCGATGATCACGACAAAGCCTTTCTTAACGGCAAGCAGATTGGCACAAGCTATGATCAATGGGATAAGAGAAGATATTATTTTGTTAATAAGGATCAGCTTAAGGCCGGTGCCATGAACACGTTAATAGTCTACGTCGAAGATGCACATGGCGCAGGCGGCATATACGAGGGGCCTGTGGGGATCATCAAACAAGTCGATTTTAGCAAATACATCAGGTGGAGGTAAGAAGGACCAGGGATTCTACAGCGATAAGTTATGAAAGGAAGAGAACTGACAGATACGCAATCCGAAAACCTTGTTGAACTTGTAAATCAGCTGCAAGGCAAGCTGAAAAAGAAGAACTTGCAAATGGCCGCGTTGCATGACCGGCTTAACAACGCAAAGCGTACCATCAAACGGCTTCAGGGAATTGTGACCTACCAGCGCGACCGCATCATGAAGTTCTATGAAACCGATGTCATCGGCAAGGAACATTGATATTTACGCACACGACTTCTCATCTATTTTCCGGAATGAAATAATTTCACTGGCTTTCCCATTACAAACTTTCTAATTTTGTGTGGGTCAAAAGCAATTTGGGAACATTGTCTGCATTGCTCACAATATTATGTAATGCATGTGGAACATTTACAAATGCATTTGGAGTAGCACCACGAAAAAAATGCAGGGTCACACCTACGCCCCGATGCATCGGGGCTCCGGCGGGCAAAGCGGATGGACACTAAGTTGCACAACGACTGCGTGCGTCCCGATAATGATCGGGGACGAATCATGAAGATGCGTTGTGGCCTTTGTGGTTCGTCGTGGCCTTTGTGACCTGTATTAATCATCAATGGATGGAATTTAGGGTACCGAATACGTTATTATGATGTTCGCGCAGGTTCATTGCCCAGAAGTATTGATTGCCGGGGAACTTGATACCTACCTTGGGAATGGCTGGTTTCGAATGGGTCAATCCATCTTTACGACAAATTTCCTGAACTTCAGAGAAAACTTTTACAGCGCCATCTGGCTCCGGATAGACCTGCTTAAATTCAATGGTGACAAAACTCAACAAAAACTGGCGAAAAAGAATAGCAGGTTCGGGAGCGTAATCAGAGAAGCTGTCGTGAACGAGGAGAAAGAAAGTTTATACGCTAAGTATAAAAAGAACATAACATTCGAAACGTCGGCATCACTACACCATTTGTTATACGGAAAGTCAAATCGTTCAATCTTTAATAGCTACGAAGTTTGTATTTACGATGGATCCCGGTTGATCGCCGTGGGATACTTTGACATAGGTTCTGAAACCGCAGCAGGCATTACGTGCTTTTATGATCCCGACTACAAGAAGTTCAGCCTCGGAAAACATTTGATCTACCTGAAGTTGGAATATTGTAAAAAATCCGGCCTGCAATATTTCTATCCGGGCTATTTCGTTCCGGGTTATTCATTCTTCGATTACAAATTGACTATTGGCCATTCAAGTCTCGAGTATCTTCAGCTTAGAACGAATCAGTGGTTATCGATTCAAAAGTTCACGTCACGTGACGTTCCCTATTATGTTATGAAGGACAAATTGTTGCAGCTGAGCCAAGTGCTTACTGAGAGAGGCTTTCGAAATAACTTGCTCAGATATGAGTTCTTCGACGCCAACCTTGTGCCAGAGCTGATGGGAGCGGAGTTATTCGACTTTCCACTTATGCTCCTGCTTGGTGAGAACGACAGCGACCCACCTGATCACTTGGTGGTATATGATGTTTGTGATGAAGTCTTCCGTTTGTTAAAGTGTCGCGTGGTTTGGAAAACAAACTCGTCATCACCAGTGAACGGTACTTACGCTTCGCAGGTATTGAAGACAGAAAAGGAGATTTTTTCGGGTGCAATGGCGGAGGAGATATACCACAGGTTATCGTCTGAACAGAAGTATCAATCATTCCGAACTGGCACGTTCTGATTTTGATTGCCAACCCTTTTACAGCATCCGAACCCATCATTTAAACTTCGCGTTATCCTTTGGTATTCATGTTAAAATTTACAATATGCGATCATGAGAAATAGGACGGACGCCATTTTTGCGTTGATCGCAGTAAATGCGGTTTTTTACGTGATCACTCATTTGGTACCTGGAATGGAAAACCGAATGATTGAAATCTTTGCACTATACTTTCCCAAAAATGAGAATTTCGAGTGGTGGCAGTTTGTCACGAACATGTTCATGCACGGTGGCATAATGCACATCCTTTTTAATATGTACGCCCTTTGGGCATTCGGTTCGCCTTTGGAGGTAATGTGGGGTAAGCAGCGGTTTCTTCTTTTTTATTTTTTGTGTGGGATCGGTGCCAGTGTGATTTATACGCTTGTGAATTATTATCAATTTAATAACATATACAACGAGCTGATAAATATGGGTGTCTCTGTTTCGGATATTGAGAAGTTGTTGCGGACCGGCACGTATGAAGACTCACTTATTCCGGAAGCATTTAAATCCAGTGTCAGCACTTTTTACTATTTGTACCGGAACCCTGCCGTTGGAGCTTCCGGTGCGATCTATGGCGTCTTAGTCGCATTCGCAATCTTATTTCCAAATGCAAAGCTTGCGTTGATATTTCTGCCAGTCCCGATCGCCGCCAAATATTTTATACCGATCCTGATTGCACTCGACTTGTTTTCGGGAATAACAGGCATGTCGATTTTCGGTGGAGGCATCGCTCACTTTGCGCATATCGGTGGGGCAATTATTGGATTCCTTCTGATGTGGTACTGGAGAAAAACAGTACCAGCACAATAGGTGGACAGGTGGTAGTTGTTATCAAACCATGGTGATGATGCTGACAATTCACTCAAGAAAATCCGTTAAGGAAAAATCCAAGCTGTTGCAGATTGTTGATGTTTAGTTATGCTGCACAATAACTTTTTCACCGCAGTGACGCCATGGACGCAGGGTTACGCTGGGTAGCAATCTTGTCTTTTCCCTGCGAAACCCTGCGTTCTTTGTGGCTCTGCGGTGAACGAATAGTGCACAAT
>DASVBA010000844.1:0-8820 GCA_036376095.1 Chryseolinea sp. | reverse complement strand
TCCAAGTTCGACGCGGCTAAGAACATTATCACTGGCCTTGCAGAGTCGGCGAATGGGGGATATCTGGTATCAACAGTAGGGGGTGGGTTGTTCAGATTGCAAAACGGATCATTCGATCCGATCGTCGTTAAAAATTCCGTAAAGCAAGAATTCACAAATTTTGTTCAGACGTTCGTTAAAGATTCCAGGGGAAACGTGTGGCTTGGGACAGCCGGTGCAGGAGTGTTTCGTTTTAAGGAAATGCCTTACAGGAAGGGTAAAAATGTAATTACTTCCTTTGATCATTTTCACACTGAATCCACTCAAGCACTTAATGAGAATGTAGTTATGTCGTTGGAAGAAGATAGCCACGGAAATATGTGGGTGGGAACGTGGAATGGCGGACTGAACAAGATCACCCCGACTGGCGAGGTCTTGCAGTACAATCTTCCGGAACTAAAAAAAGCGCCGTTAGTAGTAATGCATGCTGACTTATCAGGTGTTTTGTGGGTTGGCACGCGGGGTAATGGATTGTATCGGGTTAAAGTAAGAGATCGTGATGTAGACATACGCATCTACCAGCAGGAAAAAGACTCAACCAATTCACTTAGCAATAATGTGATAAATGCAATTTTTGAAGATCATGGTGGAAAACTTTGGATCGGTACTGAGGACGGTCTTAATTCATTCGATCGCCGTACTGAGAAATTTTCGTCGATCGAAATCAAGAATAGTTTAAGCAACTCGGTAATTGTGAGCATACTGGAAGATGATTTTGGAAAGTTGTGGTTGGCGCACTGGAATGGCCTGACTGTGATTAATCCAATGGACCCGGAGTACTTTAAGAATTACGACGCGCATGATCGTGTGCAGGGTGGATTCTTCTATAACAACATATGCTATAAAGATTCCAGGGGCCGTCTGCTTTTCGCGGGTTCCGACGGCTTTAATATCATAAACCCATCAGTCGTTGCGGGCAATCCGATCGAGGCTCCGTTGGTATTTCAGAATTTCGAAGTGCTGAACGAACCGGTTTCTGTTGGTAAGACCTTTAATGACCGCATCTTGTTGGACCGGCCCATATCTCAGCTCGACAAGATAACGCTCAAGCATTTTGAGAACACAATATCCTTTGAATTTGCTGCGCTTGATTTCGCAGCGCCGGACAAGATCAGGTATTCGTACAAGCTGGATGGTCTCGATAAAGACTGGACCTTTACGGATGCGTCCAGGCGTTACGTGAATTATACGAACCTCGATTATGGCAATTATGTATTCAGGGTCAAAGCTACAAACTCCGACGGTGTCTGGAGTGAGCGCGTAAGTGCCATAGACATAACCATTCAGCCCCCCTGGTGGAAGACACGGTGGGCCGTTTTGCTGTATGCTATTGGGGCGATGTTGATATTGTACGCATTCAGGAAATTGATTCTAATGCGGGCAAACTTCATTCATGATATAAAGCTCGAACGGGTTCAACGGGAAAATATGGAAAAGTTGAACCGTGCTAAACTGCAGTTCTTCACTAATATATCGCATGAATTCCGGACCCCGTTGACCTTGATCCTTGGACCCGTACAAAGCCTGATTGAATCCGGAACCGGTAACAAGATCATCCGTGACCAGCTCCATAGCATAAACAACAATGCGCAAAGATTGCTCAGGCTTGTTAATCAGTTGCTCGACTTCAGGAAGGCAGAAAGCGGAAACCTCAAGCTCGAAGTGTCAGAGGGCAACCTGGTAAAGTTTTTGAAAGAGATAAAGCTTTCATTTGATGGCCTTGCCGAACAAATGAAAATTGACTTCCGTTTCTATGCGTCCTCAAATGTCATTAAGGCGTGGTTCGACCGCGATCAGTTTGAGAAGATAATGTTTAACCTCCTCTCCAATGCTTTCAAACATACTCCGGAACACGGCACAATAGCCGTGCGGATCGTTGAAGGAAAAGGTGACATTACGATCGCTGTTGAAGATTCGGGAAAAGGAATTAAGCCTGAACATTACGAAACGATTTTTCAGACTTTCTTCAGCTACGACGAAGACAGGCACCACACCGGTACCGGGATTGGTCTTGCGCTTACAAAAAGTCTTGTCGATGCTCACCACGGCACGATAAGCGTCGAGCGAACTGAGGATCAAGTGACTCGCTTTAGCGTTAAGTTATTGCCCGGGCATGACCATTTTGATCAGTCGGAATTGTCGAAAGCATCGATCGATGTTGAGCAAATTGAGTTTTATCCCGTAGTTCCTCCTGGAACACTGTTCGAAACCGAGCCTGAAACCGATCAGTTGCTTCAGCGCACGGAAGATCAGCCTAAGCTGATGATAGTTGAAGATAACAACGACGTGCGCGCGTACATTAAATCCATTTTTTTGAACGACTATGTTGTCCTTGAAGCCGAAGACGGAAAAGAAGGCTTGTCGCTGGCGCTGGAAGAGATACCGGATGTAATTATAAGCGACGTCATGATGCCGATGATGGACGGGATCTCGATGACACGCCAGCTGAAATCGGATCCAAAGACCTCACATATCCCCATCATCCTTCTTACTGCACGAACCTCTCTTATTTTTAAGGTTGAAGGCCTTGAAACCGGTGCCGACGATTACGTCAACAAACCATTTAATCCAAAGGTACTGCAGCTCAAGGTCCGGAATCTTATAAAAGCTCGTGAGCTGATGAGAAAGGCTTTCCGTGACAGCGAAACACTTTCTATCGAACCGCGCCGGGTAACGCTCACGTCCACCGACGAAGAATTTGTACAAAAGGTCCTGACCAGTATAGAAGACAATATGAGCAATGCCGATTATTCGGTAGAAGAGCTCGGTTTGGATGTGGCGATGAGCCGCATGCAGCTTTACCGCAAGCTAAAGGCGCTCACAGGACAGTCAGCAAATGAGTTCATAAGGACAATCCGCCTGAAAAGAGCGGCCCAGTTGCTGGAGCAGAATCAGCTTACCATCGCGGAAATTACGTATGAAGTCGGTTTTAACGACCTGCAGTATTTCAGAGAATGTTTTAAGAAACTTTTTGGAGTAACACCGTCTGAGTATTCCCAGAAGCGCATCAGAGATACGATCGCTGATTAATAGTCCTTGCCCTATTTGGCCTATACAT
This sequence comes from Chryseolinea sp., assembly GCA_036376095.1. Lineage (GTDB taxonomy): Bacteria > Bacteroidota > Bacteroidia > Cytophagales > Cyclobacteriaceae > Chryseolinea. The sequence goes on along the minus strand of DASVBA010000844.1, from coordinate 5,723 downwards.
CATTCAAGGATCACGCGCTTTAAGTAATAAACGTCCGGATCGATGACTGGAGTAGTGTCGCTTTGCACGCCTACTCCTTTTTTACCAACCATGATTCGTTGCGTCCCTTTGCTGGTCTGTATATCTAGCGGTAACGGGTCTGTGATGTTTAACAGCTTTATAACATAGTCCGCGTTTCCGGTTTGTTTGACGCTAATGTCAAGTTTGTCCGTTGTACGTAAGTATAAATCAAAGACCGGTTTAAGGTTAAGACCGGAGGCCTGACTGAATAGAAGCTCCACATCGTCAGTGCTTATCAAATTGTCATAGGTGAACCGCTCATCCGTGGCTAGCTTTTTTAGCGTCGGGAAAAAGATTTCGTCTCCGATAATGTATCGTATAGTATGCATAAAGAATGCACCCTTGACGTAAATGTCATTTTGATAAACCGCGTCTGCATCAACATCACTTCCAGGAATTATTGGTTTTAGATTCGCGGTAGCTCTTGCTGTTTCTTTCATTTGCTGGAGATAGGCCTCCCTTCCGCCATAATCCAATGTGTACAGCCGGTCAGCGAAGCTGCAGATTCCTTCCTGGATCCACATGTCTGACCAATCTTTGACAGTGACTTTGTTACCCCACCATTCATGACCGAGTTCATGTAACAGAAGCCAGTCGAAATCTTTGCCTCCGGAGACGGTATACCTGAATTTGTTGCCGTAGGCATTCAACGTCTGGTGCTCCATCCCTAGGTGTGGAGTTTCACAAATCGCGATCTTATCCTTTGGCCAGGGGTAAGGTCCAAAATATTTTTCCTCCAGTCTCATGCACCGTTCCAACGCATTAAGTAATCTGCCTGCCTTGTTTTCATGCAGATCCAGAACATAAAACTGGAGAGGGATCTTGTCTCCGCTGACAGAGGTGAATGATCTCGTTACAACTTTATATCGGCCAATGTTAAAAAGAATACTGTAGTTGTTAATGGTATAGGAGGTCGTCCAGTGAAAAGTGCGTTTACGTCCTTTCACAACGTTGCTTTTAAGTGTTCCGGGACCGGCAACATACAAGTCGTCGGGAACAGTTATGATCAGATCAGCTCCATCGTTAGGTTCATCGCTGGGATGGTCCTTGCAGGGAAAATAAATTTTAGCGCCCTCACTCTGACAGGTTATGGCCACCCACGGACGCCCAAGCGAATCTTTCGCCCAGGTAAATCCACCAACCCACGGTGGATTCCTGGATATACCTGGTTTTCCGCCGTACTCTATTCTTACAACTGCTTTTCCAACCTTTAACGGTGCAGCTAGTGAAATTCTTATTAAGTCGTTATCATGTGTAAAGGTTACTGACCTGTTGTTTACCCACACTTTGCGTACTTTAAGCAGGCTCACCAAATCAAACAACAAGGTTTGCGTGGATTCTGAAAGAACAATCGCAATTTCTGTAGTACCATCAATTGATTGCAGAAGCGGATCCACATCAAGCTTAATGGTATAATGCCTTACATCCATTATTGCCTGCTCTGGTTTGAGAATTCCGCCAGACTTAAGATCCTGTCCCGTGACTATGAACGGCATCACAAGGAACAGCGCTAAGAAACAGTGTCGCATCTCGTCAGTACACCCCTAAGTTTATTTCACTTCTTTGATCTTTGTGAAGGCCGTACGGAAACTATTCCATGGTGTATTTTCTCCCGCCTTTTCATCTTTGACCTTTCCATAAAATCCATTCATAAAATCGTCCGGACCAGACCACACCGTTTGAACAATTCCCTGAAAGTTGTTTTGCATGTTAGCAGCAGACTCTTTTCTAAACCGCACCATGTCGTCTACCTGGATGGCGGCGACTTTTGGATTCCTCCACGGACATGTAACAACCCTGAATCCCTTCATTGCAAAGTACACCGCGCTTTTGTCGGCCCGCTCATAGTGCCAATCGCAGATCAAAACATCTTTTGGGATAAGGTCAATCGCGCGATGAGTATTATTCATACTGGCTTCCCACATGCCCATTCCCGTAGCCTTACCGTCGAGCAGTCTGTCGCCCCAAATCCATAGCTCACGATTCTTGCTGGCAAGGTGATTCCGGATCTTGGTGACCTCTCCGGCAAACAAATCAGCCTTATCAAGGCCGCTACAACGTGGACACTTCGCGTCACCAATGTAAAAAACTTCGTCCATTCCGGCGTGAAACGCATTGGTTTCAAAAACATCACATATCTCATCCATCAAAGAGAACACTATCGCGTGCACGTCAGGGTGGAGGGGACAATAACTCTTGCAGTACAAACCGTCAGCATTGGGCCATGAATATTTCTCGGGCATTTTTACGTGCGGCGTTTCATCAAACTGTGGGTATACGCGTAACAGATTGTGGGTCGTCGCTGCCCACGACTGATGACCCAATAAATTGATCTGAGGAATAACCCTTATTTTATTGGCGCGGCAAACGTTCACAATTTTCTTCACATCGGCTTTCGATAAAGCCACACTATCGCGCAGTTCAGGATGACTCTCAAATTGATAGTTAAAATCCACGCGAAGGATCAGCGTGTTGACTTGCCGGGTAGCAAGTTCTTCCTTAATGAACTTCACAAAGTTGTCGACGGATGCTGGTTTTGGGGCGGCAATGCAAAACCCACGAATGGGCATGAGCGCATCAATGTTCGATTGAGCAACGGCGTATCCCGCTGAGAAGATCAATAGGGCGACAGCGTAATAATAATGGAAGAGCTTTTTCATAGTATTGGGGACTTTGATGACCTGGTTTATCGTATGTTGAAAAATATAAAATGAGTGAAGGCGGTGAACGCAATACTTTTTGAATGGAGAAGAAGGGTGAGTGACGGCGTAAGCTTAGTGTGTTTTCTGACACAGATTATGCGTGCAACAGGAATACGCTCAACGTCTTCGGTCCGTGAGCACCCAGAACGAGCGATTGCTCAATATCGGCGGTCTTTGACGGTCCGGCAATAAAAGTCCCGAAACTATGATCTGAGGAATCGAGAAGCTCATACGCGTCCTGCATGGATTCAACCACCGCCGATGCATTGACCACAAGCACGAGATGCTCGCAAATAAAAGGAAGTACTCTGTCACCCATGTTCTCTTCATTGACCCAGACGGCTCCGTTTTCCGCCACGGCAAAGTGACCCGCAAGAATTGAAACAGACACGTTCTCAAGCGTTCGTGGGTCCTTTTCGAAATCGCCGTTAATGCCACTGCTTCCTAATTGTGGAATCAAACTTATCCGGCGGGCTGTCGACGGGAAGCGCTCGCGAAGAATGGATTCGATCTCGTTCCACGACATTGCATCAATGGCCGTTCCTCCAATGTTTCCCAATGACCTTACGAATTTCTGGATGCTCTGAGAAGATCCGGACCGTTCATGGTTTAAGTCCGGCAGACCCGACAATGGCGGTTGGTTTTTTTGTACGCGTTCCAATATCTTTTCGCGGCTATTCATTTTTGCTTCCTGTTTTCTGAATACCACTTGTTGAAAGATTTCTTCGGCGGTTCCGGCATCTCACGTTGCCGATACCATGGGTTGAACCTGTTGTTTACAATGATTGGTAAGTTGTCAAGTATCCAACGAAACGCTCTACCTGCAGTTGCATATAGGCTGGGAGTGGAGAGTATTTTCGCCATCCCCTCCATACTTGCTTTCTTCATTGTTCCCACGTGACCATTCTGAGTGAGAACCTGACGCCATTTATACAGCTGATCATGAATATCGATCTTCACCGGACATACGTTAGAACACGAACCACATAACGTCGATGCGAATGGAAGGTCAGCATGTTTTTTCATGTCCAGGCCGGGAGCCAGGATAGCGCCTATCGGTCCGGCTATAGCATAATGGTAACTATGACCGCCGCTGCGCCTATACACGGGACAAGTATTCATGCATGCGCCACAACGAATGCACTTCAGCGCATTCCTGAAATCAGCATTGCCCAGTCGCTCACTTCGCCCGTTATCAACAAGTACGATGTGCATCACCTGCCCTTTCCTCGGGCGTCTGAAATGGCTTGAATATGTTGTTATAGGCTGACCGGTAGCGCTTCGTGCTAAAAGTCTCAGAAAAATACCGAGGTGTTTTCGTTTGGGAATGATCTTCTCGATCCCCATACACGCAATATGAACGTCGGCTAGTTGTACTCCGAGATCTGCGTTGCCTTCATTGGTGCAAACCACAACCTCTCCCGTTTCGGCCACGGCAAAGTTGACGCCAGTAATCGCTAGCCGGCTAGTCATAAAATGCTGACGTAAATGTAATCGCGCCGCCGTTGTTAAAAACTGCGGGTCGTTGTTGCCTTCTGGTGTGCCAAGATGCTGACTGAAGAGTTCTCCGATCTCTTCCTTTTTCCAGTGAATGCAGGGCAACACAATGTGGCTGGGCGGTTCACCAGCGAGCTGAACAATCCGTTCGCCAAGGTCTGTGTCGATAACATCAATGCCTTTAGCATGCAGATATTCATTTAAGTGACACTCTTCCGTGAGCATGGATTTGCTTTTGACAACGTTCTTAATACGCGCTTTCTGGATGATGTCGTGAACGATCCTGTTGTGTTCTTCTGCATCAGCGGCCCAATGGACGTGCACACCGTTATTGCGTGCATTCTTTTCAAATTCCAATAAATAGGAGTGGAGGTTGCTCAATACATTGTTTTTTATTTGAGACGCCACTTCACGGAGTTGCTCCCATTCAGGAATCTGCCACGCTGCCTTATCACGTTTTTTGCGAATAAACCACAACGTCTCGTCGTGCCAATTTACACGAGGTTCATCCTTGTTGAATGTTTCAGCAAGGGTGGCGTGATCTGACACACGGGATCCCGATATGATTTCTTCTGACATTACTTGTCCCTGTTTAATATTTCAGCGATGTGTATCACTTTGGTCGCACTTCGCTGCCGTTTCAATATACCTTCCAGGTGCATCAGGCATGACATGTCACTGGCAGTGATGTACTCAGCACCATATTGAAGATGATCCGCAACCCGGTCTTTGCCCATTTTTACAGCGACTGCCTCTTCACTTACGCTGAAGGTGCCGCCGAATCCACAACATTCATCCTTGCGGTCAAGTTGAATTAATTCCAATCCTTCCACCATGCGCAGCAAATGCTCGGGTTTCGAAAATGCTGGTGCGACCAATTCCGTCATTTGTGAAAGTAGTAAGCCCCGTTGCCCGTGACAGCTTTGATGCAATCCAACTTTGTGATAAAACTTTGATGGTATATTATCCACCTTCAGTATATCGGTGAGGAATTCGGTCAGCTCAAATATATTATTCCTGATGGTAATACAATCGTTCTCGTGTGATCTGGAATGAAGGTGATCCTTGATGTGCAGCACACAACTTCCCGACGGGGACACTATATAGTCATAACCTGAAAAGTTACGGATAAAAAGGTCGTTACAGGATTCTGTAAGGTGTGCAAATCCTGCATTCGCCATGGGTTGGCCGCAGCAGGTTTGATTTTCCGGATAGGAAACAGAAACGCCAAACTTCTCTAATAATTCCAGGGTCGCAATTCCAACCTGAGGATAAAATTGATCGATATAACAGGGAATAAATATCGCAACCTTCATATTACCTTCACCCTTGCCCATTTGTGGTGTTGATAAAGTAATAATAGCAGTTATTGAGGAAGTTTAGAATTTTTTTGTCGATTGTTTGATGGTGGTTAAACAGTCCATGGTTTATGGTCCATGGCCAACACAAACAACCATCGAGTTC
>DASVBA010000843.1:0-10785 GCA_036376095.1 Chryseolinea sp. | reverse complement strand
GGTAGCGCACCATTTCAATCGCGGTTTCATTTGCCTTTAGTGATTTCTTCACGTCCTCGAATACTATCCGTTTATTTTCAAAATTCTGTCCAAACAATTCTGAACGTTTGCTCAGCTCTTTCTCCAACTGTTCCACTTCCTGTTGCAGTGCGCCGGGATCCACTTCGCTCTCTGTAAGCTGTTGCGGGCTCATGGATAGAGCCAGGGTTAGCACTTCCTTCTTTTGAACCCAGTCGTTGTAAATTGATTTCAACTGGTCGTCGGTGCTGTTGAGAATTCGTTCCCTGATCTTGATAGATGTGCTTAACAACAATGCTTTTGTTAGGAGCTGGTAGTTGTAGATCTTGCCCGAAAGATCTTTGAAGTCTTCAAGATTGCTGAAGGCAAGTGTATTATAAAATTCGAAATCGCCCCTGATAGTGTTCCAGTATTTTGCTTTCAGATTTTCGCTCAACGCGGGGAAGAATTCCTTGATATAATTTTCGTAGTTTGAAAGTGATTCCTCTATCAGACGCTTGGAACGTTTGTAATCCTTTTGCATGTAATAGACCTTGCCAAGCTTCGACAAGACCTTAACGTATTCCGGATGTTTGACGCTGAAAAACTTTTCATAGAGGGCCTTTGACTGATTATAGAATTCTTCAGCTTTTTTGTAATTCTTCTGCTGATAGTACACATCACCGGTAAGGGTGTAGATACTTGCCGCATTGACGTTATTTTTTGTTCCGGTTTTTGCTTTCCATATGCCTTCTGCCACCGTAAGCGAATTGAAGGCAACATCAAATTTCTTCTGCGATATGTAGAGGACTGCCAGGTTTTTCATGATCTCAGCATACTGCGGGTTGTCTTTTCCAAGACGGCGAGCGATAATATCACGCGCCTCTACCATCATCTTTTCGACTTCTTTTTTATCATCGCCCTTATGGAACTTTATGATCGCCAGCTGTGAGAGGGACCGCGCTACTTCGATATGATCGCGACCAAATTGTTTTTCCTGGCTTGCGAGAGCTTTGGATATGGTGATCTCAGCCTTATCATAGTCTCCCAGTGTTGTATAGATGTCGCTCAAAAGCTTTTGCGTAGGAGCTGTTTTTGTTGAAAGATCACCATACGTTTTAAGGGCCATTTGATTTGCATTGATCGCAATTTGCTCCGCCTCCGTGTATTCTCCGTTGGCGAGTAGTATGCGGCCACGGTTAACAAAAGGTTCTATTAGCCGGATAGAATTCTTTCCGTACAGGTGCTCATATTCTGGTATCTGAGTATCGAGCAGTCGGTTGGCGGCGGAATAACTTCCAAGTTGAATGAACAGCGCCGTCAATTCCTCCGCGGAGGATAGCTCACTTCCGATCGGAACATCAGCGTTTTTAATGAGCCTTCGCGAGCGTTCGAGATTGGCTTCTGCTTCATCGAATAATCCTTTTATACCGTAAAGTTTGGCCTGTGTTTCAATAGCATGTACATAGTCGCCGATATATCGGTCATCTTTCCGATACTCCTCCAGTATCTTAAGTGATTTTGTCAGCCTTTCTTCCGCCTTCTCATATTGGCCGAGCTTGATCTGAAGTTGTGCAATGCGGTCTAGCTCTATCCCATAGTCTGGATCGGTGTCGCGGTACTTAGAACGCGCCACATCTGACGCAATGTCGAGCGTGGATAACGCAAGTTTGTATTGATCGTTAAGCTCGTACAAGCTTGCCAGGTGATTCAGTATGTCAAGATGATCTTTATGCCACGCACCGATCTCCTTGGCAACGATCTTGGTATAGCTTTCGTCAAAGATTTTCTGAGCTTCTTCAATCTTATTGGTGTAATCAAGGTAATAGCTTGCGAGACGGATCCTCGCGAGGTGATATTCCGGTGAGGTCTCGCCATATAACTCTTTTCTGATGTCGGCTAACTGAGTGAGATAATTTTCAGCATTGACATACCGTTTTTCGCGCTGCGCCACGTCGAAAAGAAAGTTGAGGATGTGTTCCCTTGTGCGGTAGTACTTCGGCAGCGCCTTTGAATTGAGCAGGTTCGACGCATCTTGCTCCAGATCTTTTGTTTTGTCGCGTTCCAGTTTTGAGTCAAACTCGACGGCCTTCAGATTGATTTGAAACAAGCTTCCCTTTGGAAAATTCTTGTCGATCATTTTTTGATACTCAAGTTTAGTATTGAGGTAACGGGCACGGTTTTCTTCAACCAGAAGTTCATGCAGATAGGCGAGGTACAAGTCGTGAGCTAATTGCGTTGTAGGGTTTGCTCTCTTTTTTAAATCTCCTAGAATATTATCAAACTCCAGATCATTGTTACGTTGCTCGTTACCGTGGTCAATAAGCATCTTCGCATTCAGGTACCTGTTTGTTACCCCGGCAAGACTGGTTTCGCCCATATACTTTTGATTTTTTCTGATCCATGATTGAGCAGCGCCAAAAGCAGAATCGGCAGACAGAAGACTTCCCTTCTTGCTGTAGGCGTTCGCCGTCATAGTGAGCAATTTTGCAAAATCACTGTATCGCTGGGGGATCTCCACATCAGGCACTCTTTGGGTCTTGATTGCGCCACCTTGCACGGTCGTTTCCTTATCTACGGCACGTCCTGCAAAGTAGCTCTCAAGACTTTTGAATAAGGCAAGTGCTTCATTACAGAATCCCTGACCGGTCATGGCCTCTCCTTCAACGAGGCCGATTCGGGCGTTTAGGTGGTCATTGAGTTGATTAGTTCGGGTTAAGAGTTCCTTCGCTTTTGCCGTATACTCACGGCTACGTCTGAAATTCCCATATTCATTATATACCTCTGCAACGTCTATCATGGTGGCTGCGTAGTTTGTGCTATTTTCTCCAAACGTCGCGAGGCTCGCCGCCAATGCATTGTCCAATGTCTTTTCAAACCCATCGAGCACACCGAGGGCAAGGGTTATACGGGCTTCACGAATATACAAGCCCGGCATGTATGAATTCTGTTGGCCCATTTTTGCGACCACTGACTTCTTAAGTGATTGAAGTGAGCTGCTCGCTTTCGAGAAACTTCCGCCGTTATACCTGGAGTCTACTTTCTTCAGGCTTTTGTCGAATTTTTTGTTTTGAGAGAATAAGGGCTGAGTTAAAGCCAGGGTCAATACCACTAACAAGAAGCACCTGTAAATTTTCATGACCATTGAATCAGATTTTACTACTAAGCTACTAAAATTCAAGGTGAAAACTGAAGACGTGTAATACATTAACCATCCATGATAGCAGGGAGCAGGCCTATTTATCATGAAGGAGTTTGTTCAAGATTTCTTTTGCGGCTGTTGTGATTACAGTGCCGGGTCCAAATACAAAAGCAACACCGGCGCTTCTTAGGAACTCATGATCGTGTTCCGGGATCACACCGCCAGCAATAACCATAATATCGCCTCTGCCGATTTTTTTTAACGATTGAATGAGCTGTGGAATTAACGTCTTATGTCCACCTGCAAGACTCGATGCACCGACAATATGAACGTCATTCTCGGCTGCCTGCATCGCAACCTCTTCAGGCGTCTGAAACAATGGCCCGATATCCACATCAAATCCGAGATCGGCAAAGCTCGTGGCGATAACTTTCGCGCCCCGGTCATGACCGTCCTGTCCCATTTTAGCTACCAGTATCCTTGGTCTGCGCCCGTCCAGTGCTGCAAATTGATCGGAAAGCTTTTGTGCCTCTTCAAAGTCTTTCTGGTCTTTCATCTCTTTCGAATATACGCCCGAAATTGATCTGATCGTAGCCTTGTATCGCCCGAATACTTTTTCCATTGCAGCCGATATTTCACCCAGTGTCGCCCGTTTTCGCGCTGCATCGATCGCACAGGCGAGTAGATTTTGCTTTCTGTCGTTTGTAGCTTCAGTTAACAATTGCAAAGCAGCGGTAACTTCTTGTTGATTGCGTTCTCTTTTTAGTTTTTCGAGTCTTTCGATCTGTTCTTTTTGTACTGCCGTGTTGTCGACTTCAAGTATGTCAAAATCTTTCTTTTCGCTTGAAACATATTTATTGACTCCAACGATCACATCGCGGCCCGAATCAATCCGCGCCTGCTTCGCCGCTGCCGCTTGTTCAATACGCATTTTAGGTATTCCACGTTCAATGGCTTTTGTCATGCCGCCATAGCTTTCAACCTCTTCTATCAATCTCCAGGCATTTTCAGCAAGCTGAGCAGTTAGGCTTTCGATGTAATAGGATCCCCCTAACGGATCAACCACATGCGTGATTCCAATTTCCTTATCAAGATATAGCTGCGTGTTTCGGGCGATGCGGGCTGAAAAATCCGTGGGCAATGCAATGGCTTCGTCAAGCGAATTGGTATGAAGCGATTGCGTTCCACCCAGAACGGCGGCTAATGCTTCTATACAAGTCCGCGTCACGTTATTATAAGGGTCTTGTGCGGTAAGACTCCATCCCGAGGTCTGGCAGTGGGTTCGCAATGCCATTGACTTTGGATTCTTAGGATTGAACTGCTGAACGATCTTCGACCATAATAATCTTGCCGCACGCATTTTGGCGATCTCCATAAAGAAGTTCATTCCAATACCCCAGAAGAATGAAAGTCTTGGAGCAAAATCATCGACGGCAATTCCTGCATTAAGTCCGGTGCGGATGTACTCCAATCCATCGGCCAGGGTATACGCCAATTCTAAATGTGCAGGTGCTCCCGCTTCATGCATGTGATAACCGCTAATGCTGATCGAATTGAACTTCGGCATGTATTGTGACGTGTATCTGAAGATATCAGCGACAATACGCATAGATTGCTCAGGAGGATAAATGTACGTGTTGCGTACCATAAACTCTTTCAGGATATCATTCTGAATTGTGCCGCTGAGTTGCTCCGGGTTCACGCCTTGCTCTTCGGCAGCGACAATATAGAATGCCATGATCGGTATGACCGCGCCATTCATCGTCATGGAAACTGACATGGTATCCAGCGGAATTCCTTCAAACAACAATTTCATGTCCAGCACCGAGTCGATAGCAACTCCAGCTTTTCCCACATCACCAGATACTCTGGGATGGTCCGAATCATAACCACGGTGCGTCGGAAGATCAAAGGCCACGGATAATCCTCGCTGTCCGGCCGCTATGTTACGCCTGTAAAATGCATTTGATTCTTTTGCTGTTGAAAAGCCTGCATATTGGCGAATAGTCCAAGGCCTGGTTGCATACATCGTAGCATAGGGGCCACGTACATAGGGTGGCAGGCCTGCCGCATAAAACAGATGCGCGAGGTTTTTCGAATCTTCGGGGGAGTAGTCTCTTTTTATTTCTATCTCTTCCGGACTTGTCCACCCTCCGGAAGATGCTCCAGGCGATGGCGGCGAAAATGTGTTGTAGCTTATTTTTGAAAAGTCCGGTTTCATAACTGCGTGATCTTATGGCGAAATTCGCTCCACGCAGCGATCGCGAGTTGGTCGATCATGTTATCTATGGCGTATGATCCGGCCGTCGGGTCAGCAACTTTGTTCATGTGAGATTCTTCACGGAGGATGTTGGAAACATTACGCGCGATACGTGTCATCGTCGCGTTGTTTTCATCTTCAGCGAGGACAGTCAGTGAGTCACATCCACCCGCAACGGCCGCTAGTGCAGCTACCGGTCCGCCGATCATGTTGCTGTGCGGCTGAAATCGTTCATCTTTCCAAGGTTCAATGCGGACATTTATTTCAACTTCCGTATAGTGATTTAACTCAAATGCCTGACCGATCTGGTAAAGAAGTAGTCGTAGTGCTTTTTGTTTCGCGACGTCGAGTAGAAAATTTTTTCCACTGGCGAGCGAAAAACTGAGATTACGCCAAATGAAGTCTTTGTTATATCCGACTTCTGTGAGCGTATCCATCAGAACAGTGGTTTCAACCAATGCTGATGAAATTTCCTTGACTGGAGACGCAGAAGGAATCTGAGTCCCCAAAACGCGAAGCATAGTGTACGCTTCGATTTCTTTGAGTCCCAGGAAATTATTATTACGCGTGCTTTTACAAAATATTGTTCCCGCCAGCAACTGCGGATCGTACTTTTTTTTTCTCGTGTATTCGGTGATGCCCTGAATCAAATTTATTGATGGAGTAACCAAAAACGAGACATTGCAGAAGGGCCAGTGAATTTCAGACAAAAGAGAATCGAGATCAGGATCGTATGACGGAGCAATGTCAAAAAGAATTCCGTCTGCGCCGTTTGCCAAATGGTCAAGAGCTATTGCATTTGCATTTTTAGTAGAGGGAAGAGAAATTTTTGGAATGCTACTCCAGGTGTGAGCTGATGTGAAACCGGCCGTGGAACATAAAGTAAAGCTTTTTAAATACTCTAGCGAGGAATTGTTTTCCAAATCATAGTAAGGAAGAAAATTAATTTTGTCGCTCGATTGCCATGTAAGTTGTTCTAATGGATCTTTTCCGCCAATTTCCTTTGAGGCGGCTCGTGACCATTCTTCTTTGTTCGATTTTGGGAACGAATTCAACAATTGGTCAAGAAGAGCGTGGTCGGGCATGGAAATAATATCAACTTAATTTTATTCGGGTTTTTTATCAAGCATTTGCGTTTTAATTTTGAATTTTCGCTATGATTTTTTTTTCTGAAAAATCAAGTTCACGCTTCTTGTTTTCTTTAACTCTTTTTTTACATCTTTGTCTCCCTTTCCCCCATGGAAGCCATAAAATCCGATAGAACAGAAAGATCAATGGAAGTTAGCTGCACAACAGTATGGAATGATTGTCTCGAAGTCATTCGCGAGAGTGTTGGGGAAGAAAATTTTAATACCTGGTTCAAGCCAATTGCTCCTCTGCGTGTCGACGGTGATGTCCTTACTATACAAGTTCCATCACAGTTCTTTTACGAGTGGCTGGAAGATAATTACGTTCCCGTTTTAAAAAGAGCAATTCATACTGTGCTTGGTCCCACCGGACGCCTGGAATATTCTGTTGTTGTCGATAGCGGCAACCAACAAACGCCACCAGTGTCCGTGAGTTATCCTGCCAACGGTGCTGGCAATCGTCGTAGCAATGTAAATGGATTTCCGGCAGATGACTATTCACCATTTTCATATAAGGCATTAAACCCACAGACGGTTAATTCCCGTCTTAACGCTGCATACACATTTGATAATTTCGTCGAAGGCGACTGCAACCGACTGGCGCGTTCCGCAGGAGTTGCTGTTTCAAAGAAACCAGGTGTAACATCTTTTAATCCTTTGATGCTTTACGGTGGTGTTGGAGTCGGTAAGACACACCTTGTTCAGGCCATTGGAAACGAAATAAAGAATAACATGCCTTCCAAGGTTGTGTTGTATGTCGATCAAAGTGATTTCACGAACCAATTCCTGAATGCATTGCAGAATCACAAACTGCAGGATTTTCAGAATTTTTACCAGCAGGTGGATCTGCTGATCCTCGACGACGTTCAGTTCCTCGCCGGTAGAGAGAAAACGCAGGAAATGTTTTTCCATATCTTCAACCAGCTTCACCAGTCCGGCAAACAGATAATAATGACCAGCGATTGTCCACCAAGGGACATGAAAGGATTCCAGGAAAGATTATTGTCTCGTTTCAAGTGGGGATTGACGGCAGACTTGCAGGAACCTGATTTCGAAACAAAACTTGCGATCATCAACAGGAAAATGCTGGCGGATGGAATAAAAATTCCTACAGAAGTTTCAGAATACCTTGCTTACAGTGTTGATACTAACCTTCGCGACATGGAAGGTGTATTAAACTCCCTGATTTTCCACGCGACACTGCTGAAGAAAGAAATAGATCTCGAGTTGGCAAAAGAAGTTCTCAAGAACATTATTAAGGAGATCCAGTCTGATGTGAGCGTGGATTTCATTCAAAAAACTGTAGCTGATGCATTCAAGGTTGATCTTGAATTGATGAAGGGGAAGGTAAAGAAGAGAGAGATCGTTATTCCCAGGCAAGTTGCCATGTACTTCTGCAAGCGCTACACTCAATTGACATTAGCTCTTATCGGAGAGAATTTCGGTGGTCGTGATCATAGCACTGTGATACATGCGCTGGAGTCTGTTGAAGACATGATGAAGACCGATCCAAACTTCAAGGCAACCGTCGACGACCTTGGGAAGAAATTGAAGTTGAGGGTATCCTGATCTGAGAACATCCCGTCCGTGATGGCACAGTCAATTCGGAAGGAGGTCCTTCGCGAGAAAATTCAATTATTTCTTTATCAGACTGGTGCCTTCCTTCCGAGTGACCAAGCCTCATAGAATGTGAATCCGCTCTGGATGACATCACTGTGGGGGATGACGGACACCGATCACTACCTAATCACAAATGGTATCTCCACCTGCTGTCGTGAACTGTTCACGCCGTACAATGCGCCGCGACCTTTAAACTTCGCAAAGAACTCAACGACCTCTTCCGGATCCTTCACGCGAACGCGGTTGATAGCGATGATAGTAAAATTTTCCGGAACACCTATCTGTTTGAGCACACTGTTGTCCTTGATCCTGAAAACTTTGATACCATACTGCGTTGCTTCCAATTGTGCGCCGAGTGCCTCGTTATTGTAGATCTTTCTTTTGATGATCTCAGTGGTTCCATTAAGATTAACCAGAGTTAGCGACGCTGTCGTGACCTTTGAATCACGGACATAACTTATCGAAACCTTATCACCCGGGTAATGATAACTCAACTCTTCTTCAAAAGCACTTTGCGAATTGATGTCGATGTCATTGATCTTAACGATGATATCGCCGGGTTTAAGACCTGCGTCGAAAGCGGGACCGTTCCGTTCAATACTCTCTAACAAAACGCCATTGTAATTTTTCACCTTTGTGTCAAGGTCATACTTTCTAGCGTTTTCGTAGTTGTATTCCACGACGCTTCCTCCGATAAAGCCTTGCTGCACCACACCATACTTGACCAGGTCATCGAAAACTTTCTTAACGATATCGACGGGAATTGCAAACGCATATCCCGTGTATGTTCCGGTGCGGCTTAGGATCGCGGAATTGATTCCGACGAGGTCTCCTTTTTTATTCACCAACGCGCCTCCCGAGTTTCCAGGGTTAATTGCGGCATCGGTTTGGATGAACGACTCAATAGGAAAACGGTCTTCAAGAATTCCGATTCGCCGGCCTTTGGCGCTTACAATACCTGCTGTTACGGTTGAAGCCAGAGAAAACGGATTTCCCACAGCAATTACCCATTCCCCTACCTGCACATCCTTTGAGCTGCCGAGTGTGATTGCCGGCAACCCCGTCTCGTTGATCTTTATAACGGCAAGGTCCGTCGATGGATTAGTGCCGATCAATTCAGCGGGATAGCTGCGCTTGTTATAATTTACTTCAATGCGTTCAGCGGATTCGATAACGTGGTTATTGGTTATGATGTATCCGTCACGCGAAAATATAACGCCTGACCCGCTGCTTACCTGTGTGCGCCCGCCGGCAGTACCTTCACCAAAAAACCAGTCCCATGTCGTATATGACGCTCCGCGCGAGATACTGTTAATATAGACGACACTCTGCGTTGCTTTCGATGCCGCTTCACTGAAGTCAACCGGCGCTGCCGCGAGGGGAGCGATAGCTGGAGCGGATGTGGAGCTAAAAGTGGGGGAATCATAGCTGACCGGGTTATATTTTACTTCAGATGGGATTTTTTCCAACGATGGCTTTATGAACAGATCGTAAGCCACATAAGCTCCGCCGAAGCCGGCAATAAATCCCACTACTAAGATTTTTAGGGTAGTTTTCATGTCTTGAAGTTGTGTAATTCCAATCCTTTAACAAAACGCAGCTAGGGTTGGCTAAGTTTTTTTCTTATGGACAAAATAATGGGGAAATAGGGAAATAGGGAGATAGGGAGATAGGGAAATAAGGACATAAGGAAATAGGGACTGCATACACTCAAACCGTCAGCTTGTACGCCTCTCCAAACGACACGGTACCCTATCAGAATGGTCACACCTATTACCCTATCTCCCTATCTCCTTAATTTATTAGTTTTGCAGGATATGGGGATACGTTCGAGCCTTGCAAAACCATTTGCTGCTTACATTGCTGCCGAAACGAGAAAGTGGGCCACCGATCCATTCGGATATCAAAAGAAGGTATTCGATTACCTGATCAGGCATGGACGCGCTACGCAATTCGGCAAGGATCATGACTTTGGTGCGATCAAAAGTTATGAGGATTTCAAATCCCGCGTACCGATCCGCGATTACGAACAATTGAAGCCCTATGTTGAAAAGGTATTGCACGGTGAAGCAGACGTTCTTTGGCGCGGCAAACCGAAGTACCTGGCAAAAACATCGGGTACAACATCAGGCACAAAATACATTCCCATCACCCATGACTCGGTGTCTAATCATTTCATAAATGCACGCAATGCATCATTGATGTACATTCATGAGAAACAGGATGGATCATTTCTCGACGGTCAACTGATATTCCTTTCCGGTAGTCCTATACTCTCCGAAAAAGCTGGAATAAAAACAGGTCGTTTGTCAGGGATAGTGAATCACGAAATCCCATCGATCATCCGGACAAATCAAAAGCCGAGTTATGCTGTAAATTGTATCGAAGACTGGGAGGAGAAGCTGGAACGGATCGTTGATGAAACACTGGCCGCAGACATGCGAATGATCTCCGGAATACCGCCATGGGTTCAAATGTACTTCGATCGTATCCAGGCACGTACGGGAAAAAAGATAAAGGACGTTTTTCCGAATTTTTCCTTATTCATCTACGGCGGCGTAAATTTTGAGCCTTATCGCGCGAAGCTTATCGAATCGATCGGGAAAGAAGTCGATTCAATCGAGACCTATCCGGCATCA
>DASVBA010000841.1:0-3597 GCA_036376095.1 Chryseolinea sp. | reverse complement strand
GAGGATATGGGCCTTGCTATAATATGCGGGGAGTTGTTCATAAGGCAATGGAGCTAGGAAGGTAATGTTTTGGATACTCAATGAGGCGGCGAGCGCCCTCACTTGCCGTTCCAACACTCCTTCACCAATTATTGTAAGATGGGCGGGCACCTTATTGCTGATCAACTTAAAAGATCTCAACAATGTCTCCTGATCCTTAACCGGATGCAAATTTGCTATATGTAAGAATTGAATTGGACCGGACAATTGTTTTGCCTGAAACGCGAACAACGCAGTATCTATTCCCCACGGAATAATCTGAATTCGATCACGGCGCAATCCTGCCTTTCTCAAATTATTGAGCAGATACTTTGTCAGTACCACGACTTCATCAGCCCGCTCCAGTGTCCACAATATCAGCATTCGTGAAAGCGGGCGCTGAAGTTGGCCGTAGTTGATTTCGGGCAATGCAATGGCGTCTCCACCTAATATGCTCACAATGCTTTTAATTTTAAAAATACCCGCCAGCACCACAGCAAACATTCCGGAGGGTAACGCCCAAAATCCATGAATAACACCAAAGGCTTTCTTTTTATGGTGACGCCTCACGGTTAGGAACAACTTAGCAAACCGTACGATACTAACGCCGTGAGAAACATCAACCAGGTCAAATCCATCAGGACGATAATCTTTGTTGATCCTGAAGAGTGAAAAAACCGTGATCTCAAAATCTTTCGACAGCAGCTTCACCAGCCGTTCCAATACCGGAACACCCAGATTTCCTTTCCCTGTTCCGATACCCCCGGGTATTATGATTGCTACTGATATCTTGTTTTGACTCATTGCTGCTTCCATACTTCCCGACAAACGGAAATCATTTTTTCCGATATCGCCTTCGCCGACATGGTTTGGTCGTATCGTTCCAGAACCTTTTGTCTCTCTACAGAAATGTTTAAAGTATCGCTGTAGATAAGTTTGTTTTTCAGATCATCCGCCTCACCTGGCTTAAAGAGCGCGCCGCAGTGTCCATGGCCGGTCATAGCACGGAAGGATGGAATATCGGTGAGTATGGGAATACACCCGCACGACATCCCCTCGCAAATCGCCACCCCCATCCCTTCATAATGTGAGGTCGAAATAATAAAGTCTGCACTGTTAAACCAATACAACAAGTCATCGTGTTGCACTTTTCCCACCAGGATAATTCGCCCTGATACGTCGGTCGCATTATTAAGAATCGACTTCACCTGCCCGATCAACTCGCTGCTCTGGTAAATCACATAAAGGTTCGCGCCTGCAATGGTTCTGGCAAATTCAATAAATCCTCTTATCAGTGTCAAAGGATCTTTGTTCGCATCGAAGCGTCCTACCCAAAGATAGGTCTTAGAACTTCTAACGTTGGTAAACTCTTTTGCTTTTTGCCGGTCAACCGGATAGAACACTGATGGAACTTCCGTTACTTCATAAACTTTGCTTAGAGATCCAATCTGTTCCTTTTCAACCCAAGGCTTGGCTTGTTCAATAGAGGGAAAAAAGTACGCAGCGGTAAACCGGTCCACTAATCGTTGCAATATCCCTTTTACATGTCGAAGAGGTCTTTCAGAGTGATGTTGCAATATGATCTTTGCCGACGGGACTGAACGGCGAAGGAGAAGGACCTGCAGCGGAAAATGAATTCCGTGGACGATAATTACATCCGGTTGAAGTTTAAGAATGTATCGATGAAGATTCAGTGGAAGTACGCTTTGGATTCTGTCGTTCTTTAGAAAATGATACTCCACGCCATTTCTTTTCAATCGGCCGTCATATCGGATACAGTGTACGCTTTTTATGTCCGCTGCTTTTGACATTTCCTCAACCAACGACACAAAAAAATTAATTCTTTTAAGCCACTTATCGGGGTCACCTTCTTTGATGCGCGCATACGAAAGATGTACGATCCTCATCCCTTTCTTAGGTATAACGTTGTCTTCAGACCCTGGTCCATTCGCCATTGTGCGTAGTATTGGTGTATGTGAGCCAGGGTCGGTCCGGAATTTTCCAATTCGTCATTATGAACAATTCGATAGAAATGGACGCGGTGAATTCCGTGATCAAAAGATCCTACATGGATCATTTCTCGGTATCGCAGTGCCCATTCTGGCAGCGGAAAATTAAAGATACGGGACCTTTTGTGGTGTAGCATGAATCGACGTTCATTTTGAAGGTCCATCATATGGTTCCGCCCCATAGAATAAACTTCTATATAGGATGAAGCATCTACATCAGCGATCACGACTCTTCTCAAACTTTCGACCTGTGCATTTGCGTTTCCCCCAATTCTCAACGACCCCGCGTAATAACTACGCCCAATGATGCCATGCAGGTCCGTTGGAAACATATTGACAAGTGTACCGTCAGACACGGTTATTACACTTATCTTCCTGGGAATTGAATAGGCAATACGAACCTGATCAAGGAGGTTTCCAGGAAGACCAACGTTATCTTTCGGCCGGGTCCTGTATCTTTCACGAAGATTGTTTACAAATTGGTGCAGGGTACCAAGTAGTCTGTGTTTTGCCAGATAACCCTCGAAAATGTAAATACTTTGCCCATCGAAATCGCTTTTTTGGATTTTCTTTAAAATAACCGTCGCAACTGCCGCCCTATCTGTTGGAAAATCCTTCCATTTCGCATCCGATTTAAAATTGCCCTGAATAAAGGTGAGGCAAAATTCACTGTGATCGGCAAGGCATGTCTCATCAGCACTTGTCTCCTGAAGTCCGATAATAAGTGGCTTATATCCCAGAAAAAGGTGGGATGTCGTTACGTCTCTTACGACCGACTGTTCCTTTGTGGTAAGGATCACCTTCAGCGGAGCATCCAACGCTTCCAGCTCCAGGCAACAGTATTCTTGCGGGATGACGATTCCCGTGAAAAGTTGTTTGATCTGGGAGGTGATCGACAAGTCTTTTGAGTTTCCCTAAAATACACATCATTTTCAAAGATTGAATGCAACAGATTTTGTTACAAAAAGCAGGTGCTGGCATTCAACCTGATTTACTAACTTTAATATTCGTCAGAACGGTAAACGTAAGGTAAACCGTTAAGGTAAACCATTAAGGCAAGCAGTGAAAAAGGTAATCCTCTTTAATCCACGTAGCGCGCGGGCAAAGCACCGCATCCCTAACTCGATCCTCCAGGTCGGAGCCTCTATTCACGGCAAGTTTGATTATGTTCTCGTGGACGGAAATCTGGAGAAGGACCCGTGGATGACCATAAAAAAATACCTCGACACGGGCGAATTTGGGTATTTCGGGTGCTCTACGATGCCAGGACCCCAACTAAAGCAGGCTATTCCATACTCGAAACGAATTCATGCCGAATATCCAGACGTCATAACAATTTGGGGAGGATACTTTGCTGCAAACCAATACAAGAGCGTGATTCGATCCGAATACGTTCACTACATAATAAACGGTCCTGGCGACGAAGCTTTTCCCCAACTGTTGGAAGCGCTTGAGGCCAATTCGGAAGTAGATACAATCCAGAATCTTATCTACCGGAAAGGAGACGAAATTATCAAGACGCCACAAGCCCAATTGATGGATCAGGATAAGTTGCCACAATTGCCGTACG
>DASVBA010000840.1:0-3989 GCA_036376095.1 Chryseolinea sp. | reverse complement strand
GAACTCTGCGCGAGCTCTTCTGCGTCCGCGGTAAAAAGTATGGGCACGCTTCATCCATTGATGCACCCACCAGAATCGAGGGCAAAGTCCAGGCACGCGCCATTAAATAACGCACCCCCTGTTTGTTTTCATCTTTGAATCGATTTTGATCAGCTTTTGAGTCTCACTTCCGCACGCGATTGGTCAACTTTAGCACATCGACCATGGAAAAATTGCTTACTGCAGGCCGAATATGTTTTGCGTTGGGAATTGCGGGGCTCGGCCTGCAGCAATTTTTATATCCTGGGTTCAGACCGGTGTTTGTGCCCCCTTGGTTCCAGTTACTGGCGAATTCTCAACCGCCGGTTTATTTATTCAGCATCGGATTAATATTCGCCAGCGGATGCATTCTTTTCAACGTCAAAGCGAAATCCGCACTCCTTGTTCTTGCCGTTGTGTTCTTCTTATCTTTTTTGCTTTTACATATTCCATCAAATATCGCTCAAAACCTCATAAGCCCCGGCGCATGGACCAACGCCCTTAAGATCCTGGCTTTTTCAGGAGGCGCCCTTATCATCGCCGGTTCTTTTGACGATGATGAATCTGTAAAACCGTCAGTGTTAAATGGTACGCTGGGAAAGTTGATACCTTTCGGGCGATTTTTCTTTGGAGTTATGTTAATCGTGTTTGGTATCGATCACTTTTTGTACGCACAATTCGTTGCAACACTGGTACCGGAATGGATAGGAGGCAATATGTTCTGGACTTACGCTGCCGCGATAGAGTTGATCGGTTCCGGAGTTTCTCTCATTACAAAAATCAAGATCAGCCTTGTATCTTTGCTAATGGGCATCATGATCTTCATTTGGTTCTTAGTACTTCACATTCCACGCGCTATTGCAATGCCCGATGTGGACAACGGCAACGAACTCACCAGTGTGTTTCAAGCACTGGCTTTTAGCGGCGTCGGGTTTGTATTGTCTTACGTGTACAGAAAATACTAGCCTGTAATCGCTTGAGCATTGGGTTTGATATTGTAATATCTATACGCACTAATAGCTATAGGTATTCCCAGAACTGCTCCGAGAATACTCCATCCTAGGAGTGCTCTTGAAATAACGAACGGAGAGTCCGGTAACGCACTCAGCGGTAATACAATAAATGACATGCATGCGCCTACAACGTAGCCATAGAAAAATCCAACTATGTATTTATTGAATTGAAGGAACCTGAGTTTGGGAAGAGCGACGAAGAACACAAGGGTCCACCAGGTGGCGATAAAAAAGTGGAACGCTAATCCAAGCAATGCAACTCCCACTCCTCCTTTCATTGACGTTTCCAGTCCAAGCGCTCCGCCTGCTATGTATTGAAGCACCTTAGTGGGAAAATTTCCTGATTGTATCCAGGTCGAAACATGGGCTGCAATTATGTCTGTCACCCCTACAAACAATCCTGTCAATAGAACGGCCTTAAAAAATGGTTTCATGTGATTGTGATTTAAAGACAGCAAGCTACCATAGGACGGAGGGCGAACCCATATCAAAACCGATTCAAAAGCTGACCAAAAGTGAACAAGAATAGGTGTGAATATGAAGAACCTCTTACGCGATGCATCCTGTACGTTTTCGGTCGCCATTCATCGTTTTCGAACTGCTGGAACGCCGGATTCAGGCAAAATTTCTCTAAATCGTGGTTAATTCGAGACCCTACTTCTTTGGCATCACATTAGGATGCATCGTGCTTATGATCAAGAACTATCTGCTCATCGCTGTTCGCAGCCTTAAGAAAAATCCTGTTTTCACGTTCATTAACATCTTCGGTCTGGCGCTGGGTATGGCGGCTTTCCTGTTCATTATACACTACGTCCGATACGAACACAGTTACGAAAATTTTCATACGAAAGCGGACGACATCCATCGCGTCACCCTCGACATCTACAATGGTTCGGAATATTTCGTTACCGACTGCGAGACGCACGCTCCCATCGGGCCGCTTTTAAAACGGGAAATGCCAGAAGTGCTGGACTTTGTAAGGATGTACTCCGTCGATGGCAAGAATGAGCTTAAAGTGCAATCAAAGAAGGTTTTCGCAGAGAAGATCTATTACGCTGATTCGTCCATTTTTAATGTCTTTACGATCGACCTTATTTATGGAGATAGAAAACAAGCACTGGCCGGGCCTTATAAAGCAGTGATCAGTGCATCCGTGGCAAAGAACCTGTTTGGGAAGGAAGATGTGATTGGTCAGACTTTCGAAATTGATCGGATACCCTTCCAGATCACCGGTATAATGAAGGATCTTCCCCAGAATACCCACCTAAAAATAAATGTGATGTTTTCGCATTCAACCTTACCGAAAATTCGCGAGGGCTACACGGAAGAAAATTGGAATGGTAACAACGAGTTTTTATACCTGCTGCTGGCGCCGGGGACCGATCTGCAAGCATTCAATAAAAAGGTCTTTGACCGGTCCATCGCACTTAAGCCTTCTATCGGCGACGCGCGGTTTGTAGCTGAGCCCATAAAGACTATCCATCTATATTCAAACAAAACCTATGAGCCTGAACCGAACGGCAGCGCGCGAGTTGTTTATTTCCTGACCATTATCGCAGCATTCATCATTGTGATTGCCTGGATGAATTATGTAAACCTTTCGACAGCAAGAGCAGTAGAACGCGCACGCGAAGTAGGCATCAGGAAGGTCATGGGTTCATTAAGAATACAGCTGATCTTTCAGTTTCTTAGTGAGTCGGTAGTCATTAACCTCGTCGCCGCAATTCTGTCGGCAGTGTTGTTTGAGGCTGGGCTGCCACTTTTCCAGCAACTTGTTGGTCAACCTCTCGCACAACATTTCATGGATGACCCGACGTACTGGTACATCTTCGGGGCCATGCTCGTTGTCGGGACCTTGTCGTCGGGAATTTATCCTGCATTTGTCCTCTCGTCATTTAAACCGGCAGCGGTACTTAAAGGAAGATTCTATTCGTCTTCTCATGGTCAATTGCTGAGAAAAGGCCTGGTAATATTTCAGTTTGCTGTAACGGTGTTGCTGATCGTTTGCGTATCGACCGTATACCTTCAACTTGATCATTTGCAGACCGTTGATCTGGGAATGAATGTTGAACAGACCGTCGCGGTAAGAGCACCATCGAACGAGGGGCCTGATACCACCTATCTGCGCTCACTCAATAAACTAAAATCCGACCTTTTGGCTGATCATCATATCATATCAGTAGCAAAAGCTGGATCACTTCCCGGATTGCCGTACGACCAACTTAGCTCGACGATGTTTACGCGAACGGGAGCGGCAGAAACAAGTGGCAAGTTCGAATATTATTATCACAGCGTGGATGCCGATTTTTTTCAGACGATGAATATCAGTTTTGCTGCCGGCCGTAATTTTGAAAGTGATCAGGCCAATCATGAGCGAATTGTAGTCAACGAGACGGCAGTGGAGCGGCTGGGTTTCAAATCCCCCCAGGAAGCAATAGGGCAGAAGGTAGATTTTTATACCCGTTGGCCTGGTGAGCCGTCCACCATCATTGGCGTTGTCCGGAACTATTACCAGCGATCACCGAAAGAGAATTTTATTCCAATGGTTTACCACTATAACGACTGGGTCAGTTATCTCGTAGTTAAAACAAGAACGGATGATGTCGCATCAAGTATCGCGGCCATCAGAAACGCGTTTACAAATAATTATCCAAACAGCACTTTCGACTATTTCTTTATCGACGAAATGTATAACGATCAATACCTTGCTGAGAGTCGGTTTGGGAGAGTGGTTGTCACGTTCTCGGTGCTTGCTGTAATGATCGCGTGTCTTGGATTGTTTGGATTATCCTCCTATACGATCGCTCAGCGGACCAAGGAGATCGGGATCCGGAAAGTTCTTGGGGCGTCGGTGTCCCAAATAGTAACGTTGCTTTCGGGGAATTTTATTCGTGTGGTGCTGGTCGCGTCGCTGCTCGCGCTTCCGGTTGCGTGGTTGGCGATGACGGAATGGCTTTC
>DASVBA010000829.1:0-5382 GCA_036376095.1 Chryseolinea sp. | reverse complement strand
TAAAGATTCAAGTAATGGCGAAGAGTTGATCGGTGTCACGGTCTACATCCCTGAACTAAAGGCCGGGACTATCACTAATTCTTACGGGTTTTACTCCATTACACTTCCGAAGGGCACGTATGAAGTCCAGTTCAGCTACATAGGTTATGCATTTCAAACGTTGGAAGTTGAACTTAACCAGGATGTTGTTAAGAACCTGGAGATGGTAACTGAAGCCACCGTTATTCAGGAAGTTGTGATCACAGATGACCGCATTGATGAAAATGTAGTGTCATTGCAGATGAGTAAAAATACACTGGACCTGAATCGAGTTCGCAAACTGCCTGCATTGTTCGGTGAAGTGGATATCATAAAGAATATTCAAATGCTGCCGGGGGTGATTACTGCCGGAGAAGGTACGTCGAGCTTCTATGTAAGAGGGGGAAGCGCCGATCAGAACCTCATACTGATTGACGAGGCACCAATTTATGATCCATCTCACCTCTTCGGACTGTTTTCAGTATTTAACGCAGACGTCATTAAAGACTCTGAATTATATAAGGGAGGTATACCGGCTAGATTCGGCGGCAGATTATCGTCGATCCTTGAAGTAAGGACCAAAGATGGAAACAATAAACGGTTAGGAGTATCAGGAGGCATTGGAACAATGGCCAGCCGGATAATGGTTGAAGGACCCCTTAAAAAAGATAAGAGCTCATTCATTCTGTCGGGTCGCAGGTCCTACGTCGATCTATTCCTGAAAGCAGCTGACCAGGACAACCTTGTGCATTTTTATGATATCAATGCAAAGGTTAATTGGAAGTATAACAACAACAACCGTTTTTTTGTCGCCTTCTATTCGGGTAGGGATGTGTTCAATTTTTCCAATGAATTTGGATTTGCATGGGGGAATAATACAGCGACATTCCGTTGGAATCATTTGTTTAGTGAGCGATTGTTCTCAAATACTTCTGTAATCGCAAGCAGTTTTGATTACAAGCTTGAGTTGAAGGATCCTGTGCAGGGATTTAAGTGGACATCTAATCTTCAGGAACTGAGTGTTAAGTACGATCTCGCTTATTTCGTTAACACGAACAATCAGCTATCATTTGGGTATCACCTTACAGGTAGAAGATTTTCTCCAGGAAAGATTGCACCGAATACCGATGGGTCCATCTTCACGGATGTTGAATTGCAGCATATGTATGCGCTCGATCATGCCTTGTATGTGAGCAACGAGCAGCGCCTGAACGAAAGGATTACGCTCGACTATGGTATTCGCCTCTCAGTATTTCAAAATTTGGGGACAAGTGATGTTTATTTATACGAAGATCCCCGCGACAACGTCGACATTCAACGAACGGACACCATCCACTACGATGCATGGGAAAATATAAAAACGTATGTGAACCTTGAGCCAAGGGTTGCAATACGTTATTTGATCTCGCCAGGGCAATCCGTAAAACTGTCTTATAACAGAATGGTACAGAATACGCACCTGATCGCTGCGGGTACAGTACCCGTGCCGTTCAACACATGGAATCCCAGCGGCTATTACCTTGAACCTCAACTCGCTGACCAGGTGGCTGCGGGCTATTTCAGGAACTTTAAGGACAACGTCTATGAGTTATCGGCTGAAATTTATTACAAAAACATTTCGAATGTGACTGATTTTGCCGACAACGCGGATATCTTTTTTAACCAGGACCTTTCCACCGAATTCCGGCAAGGCAAGTCAAAGTCGTATGGCCTTGAGCTGATGGTTACAAAGACAGAGGGCCGGTTAACGGGCGCGATAGGCTATACGTTGTCCAAGGCAACTCGACAGGTGGACGGTGTAAATCTGGACAGAGAATTTGCCGCGAATTATGATCGTAGAAATGTAGTAAACGTACAGGCTGCCTACGATCTGAATGATAAATGGACTTTCGGTGCAAACTTTACATATAGCACTGGACGTCCCACAACGCTACCAACCGGTAAGTTTGAATATCAGAATTACAACCCCGACGTCATCACGGAGCGAAACGGATATCGATTGCCGGCTTTCCACAGACTGGATGTCTCCGCGACCCTTAACCCAAGAAAGAATTCTTCACGAAAATGGAAGGGCCAATGGGTATTCTCAATATACAATGTTTATAACCGTCAGAATCCATTTACCATCTATACACGAACTACAAAGAACGACGATGGAGACGTTATAGGCGACGGCAAGACCAAGGAAGCACGGATGGTCTACCTGTTCCCGATTCTACCTTCTGTGACGTATAATTTCAAATTCTAGAATGCAACAAATGAAAAATACATTTGCAATTATAATCGCTGCTGTTATTCTGACGGCTTGTGAAAAAACGGTTTTTCTCGACCTGAATCAAAATGATCCGAGGATTATTATCGAAGGCCAGGTGACAAACCGTTCAAGCTATCAATACATCAAGATCTCACGGTCAGTAGGCTTTTACGAGACCGGGCAGTCGCCAAGGGTGGCAGATGCCGTAGTCATTGTTACGGACGATGCAGGCAATGAATTCGAATTTGTTCATAATCCCGGCGGATATACAGATTCAATTGGTTTCTACCGGCCGATTATCCCTTTTGCGGGCGAGATCGGCAGGACGTACAAGCTTAGTGCAAGCGTAGACGGACAACTCTATGAAGCAGAAGACACCTTGTTGCCCGTTACGACAATCGATTCGCTGGCCTATAGGATCAATGATGATGAGTTGGAGGATCCTAAAGATGCAGGTAAGTATTACGAGGTACTCATGTACGCGATTGAGCCTCAGGGTCGCACCGACTATTATTTGTTTAAGTTTTACCGGAACGATTCTCTTAAAGTGTACAACGACACGGATATTTATTATGCAGACGACGAAGTATTGGGTGAACAAATTGACGGAGTGCCGTCACCAATCTACTACTCGCCGGGAGATACAGCCCGGGTAGAAGCTTATAGCCTGAGCAGGATGGGCTTTGTGTTTTACAATGATCTTCAAACATTGCTAAACAGTGACGGCGGACTCTTCAGTCAACCGCCGTCTAACTCCAGAACGAATTTAACGAATGGTGCCCTGGGGTATTTTCAAGCCAGCGCAATAGACATGAAAGAGATCGTTATTAAAGAGTAAACAACAGTTGCTTTTAACGAATTGGAGTTTCATCTTTCAATTGGTAAAGAATTTGCCCATGAAAGGTTATCTCCGTGTTTTGTTTTTTGCCTGCGTTTTCATTTCATATAGCGTTTCGGGGCAGGTTGTTCTGGAAACCAATCCGACAAGCCTGAAGTGGGAGCAGGTCAGCACAAAAAACTTCAGAGTATTATTTCCAAAAGGATTTGAGGTGCAGGGACAACGGGTAGCCAACACACTTGAGCATATCCACAACGCAGAGGCCAGAACATTGGGATCGCGGCCCAGAAAGATATCCGTCATATTACAAAATCAATCCGCTGAATCAAACGGATTCGTTTCGATACAACCGCGGCGATCCGAATTCTATACGATGCCTCCTCAGGATTACAACTTCCTGGGTACGATCGACTGGCTGGATCTTTTGGCGTCGCATGAGTACAGGCATATTGTCCAGTACCAACATGCAACACGGGGCTTCAACCGCGTCATCTATTATCTATTTGGTTCAACTGGGCTTTCGGGTATGGCACAGGCCGCCGCGCCACAATGGTTCTGGGAAGGAGATGCTGTTGTAGCGGAAACAGCATTTACCAGAAGCGGCCGTGGAAGAATCCCTAATTTCAATCTACTTTTTAGAACCAACTTTTTGGAAGGAAGAACATTTAACTATCATAAACAATATCTCCGTTCTTATAAGCACAATATACCGGACCACTATGTACTGGGATATAATATGGTGAGCTACCTTAGAAAAAGGACGAATGATCCTGAGATCTGGGGAAAAATCACAGCCAGGTCGTGGAACGTTCCATTTATTCCCTTTGCATTTTCAAACGCCATTCATAAGGAGACAGGATTATACGTAACAGATCTCTACAAGGAAATGGTAAATGACTTAAAAAAGGAATGGCAGGAGGAAACGAGCAAGTTGGAGGTTAGCCGATTTGAGCGCGTAAATCCCAGGACATCTAAAGCGTACACAGATTATCAATATCCACAGGTATTGGAAGATGGATCCATATTAGCCATGAAGCAGGGGATCGGCGACATCGAGCAATTCGTTCGATTGGGCAATGGCTATGAGGAGAAAGTATTCACACCAGGTTATGTAAATGATGCAGGAATGCTTTCGGCATCGCAATTAAGGGTCGTATGGAGCGAATTTGGTTACGACCCAAGGTGGCGTGTAAAGAACTATTCGCTGATAAAAGTGATCGACCTGGCTAGCGGGAAGAAGTGGATCATCGGCAATAAACATGATCGGCTGAGTGGGGCAGCGTTGTCACCTGATGCAAAGACGGTTGTGGCGATGCGATCGGATAAAAACTATCAGAACAGCGTAGTTCTGTTAGACGTCCTAACCGGAAGATATGTAAAGACCTTCCCTAATCCTGAGAACTTTTTTTACTCAATGCCCCGGTGGTCAGATGACGGCACGCGTATCGTAATGTTGAAGACAACAACGTCTGGTCGGACAGTTGCAATTCTTGACATCGGATCGGGCGCTATGAGGGATGTCCTTGAAGTAACGAATGAGAACATCGGACATCCTGTAATTTTCCTGAATTATCTCTTCTTCAATTCACCGCAAGGCGGTATAGACAATATATATGCATTGGACCTTAACAACAACAAACGCTACCGGGTAACATCAAGCCGCTATGGAGCCTATAACCCTGCCGTTTCTTCTGACGGAAAGACAATTTATTACAATGAACAAACCCGCGACGGGTTGGATGTTGCAAAGATACCGTTTGATGTCAAATCGTGGAAAATCGATATGGTTACCGATGGTAGCGCCAGGCCGGTGTCCGAGGAACTTGCATTACAAGAGGGTCGCCCTCATTTATTCGATACTATTCCACAAAACATTCTGCCAGTTCGAAAGTACTCCAAAATTTCTGGGATCATTAATCCGTACAACTGGGGAGCATTTATAACAAACGACCTTGCTCAGGTAAACGTCGGAATAAGCTCGCGTGACATCCTTAGCACCACCTCGATAACCGCGGGATACCTGTATGATTTGAATGAGGGTACTTCGTCATGGAGTGCCGGTGTGAGCTATCAGGGATTATACCCGATCATAGATGTTCAAGCCCAATTTGGAGAACGAGCCAATGAAGAAGAGGGCTTCGGCAATTCGCTGACATTTAAATGGGACGAGGCAACTCTTGAGGGTGGACTGCGGATACCACTAATACTAACCAATTCAAAGTATAGCCGTGGTGTGACGTTGGGAAATGCCGTTGGTCTTACGCAAACATCA